>JBLRXB010000190.1:0-3749 GCA_047920915.1 Kiritimatiellia bacterium | reverse complement strand
CTGGCTACCAGTTGGCGAGCGGGATTTCCCGCTCTTTTTGTTGTTAGGGCCAATTTGACATGTGAATAAAGGGAACGAGGTCGCCCAATGAATAATGAACTTATCGCCATACTAAACTATATGGAAAAAGAGCGCGGCATTGATCGCGAAGTTCTGATTAAGGCTGTCGAATTTGCACTGCAAACCGCGGCCCGCAAAGCGGAGCCTCAGGACAATACCCTGCGCATTCAGATTGATCGCAAAACATGCGATATCAAGGCATATGCCCTTGCAACCGTTATCGAAGGCCGACCAGCCAAAGAACACGAAATCGGTATTTTTGATGCCCGTAAAATCAATCCGGCCGTCCAGCCGGGCGACGAAATTGAACGCGAAGTAAGACCCGCAAACCTCGGGCGCATTGCCGCGCAAACCGCCAAACAAGCCATTGCCCAGAAAATCCGGCAGGCCGAACGCGATATCGTGCTGGATGAATACCGTGGTCGCGATGGCGATATTGTCAGCGGCGCCGTCCGCCAATTCTCGCGCGGCGATATCATTGTCGACCTCGGCCGTGCAGAAGCCATCCTCCCCTCCCGCGAACGTGTCCCCACCGAGGAATACCAAGTCGGAGACCGCATCAGGGCCTATGTGCTGAGCGTACAGAGTAATCTCAACGGACCTTCCATTACGCTTTCCCGCAGCCATCCTGAATTCGTTCGCCGCCTTTTTGAACTCGAAGTCTCCGAAATTGGCGACGGCATCGTCGAAATCAAGGGCATCGCGCGCGAACCCGGATACCGCACAAAAATAGCGGTGGCATCCACGGATGAAAAAGTCGATCCCGTTGGCGCCTGCGTCGGTATGCGGGGTATGCGCGTTAAAAATATCGTCCGGGAACTGTCAGGCGAGAAAATCGATATCGTCCGCTGGAGCCCGGATATCAAGACCTTTGTCATTAACGCATTGTCCCCTGCGAAGCTGTCCCAAGTCGAAATCACCGGCTCTCCCGATGATCGCTGCATTTCCGTCGTGGCCGACCCCGAACAGCTTTCGCTAGCCATTGGCAAACGCGGACAAAATGTCCGCCTAAGTGCGAAACTAACCGGATGGAAAATCGACATCCAGAAGGATGATGCATCGATATCCTTCGAGGAAAAAGTCGAACGTGCGATCCGTGATTTTGCGGGGATTCCGGGCGTACCGCAGGAGGCCGCTCAGGCACTGGTTAATGCCGGCTTCCTCTCTACCGAAGGCGTACTGGCTGCCGAGCCGGGCGAATTGGCAGAAATGCTCGATATGCCTGCCACCGAGGCCCGCGCGCTCTACCAAGCCATTATTGACGCACAACCGGATGTGCATGAAGACTAATATCGGCCTTGCCAACACGAGCGCAAGGCCAGGGAGTGTGTTTGACATATGAGAGTTCACGAATTATCCAAAGAGCTAGGACTGGAAAACAGAGACCTGCTGAAACTGCTGCGGGAAAATGGCATCCCAGCCAAAAGCCACATGAGCTCCCTGGAGGAAGAGGATCTCATAACCGTTCGCCGTGCCTTGGCACTCAAACCCGTTACCCCCGGCGAAGCCGCCGCAAAACCTGCCGCTCCTAAAGAATCCGAACCGGAACCAAAGACACCTGCGGAAAAAACCGCAACGGAACCTGCCACCCAAACAAAGCCCGAAAAGAAAGAACCTGTTGCCGAGGTACCTGCCGTCACGCCAGCTGCCCCAAAAACGGAAAAACCGGCCCCTGTCGTGGCCGCAAAGCCAGCAACTCCGACCAAAGCGGAACCACCAAAAGCACCGGCGGCGACTCCCGGAAAGACCCAGCAATCACCCGCGATCAAGACGCACGCCCCCAAGGAATCCTCTACATCAACCGCGCCAGCAACGACCAAAGCACCAGTCAAAGAGCACCAAAAGGTTGAGTCCCCCAAACCGCCTCCCCCGAAAACCGAAAGCCTGAAACCGGCTCCACCTGCCAAAACGCCAGCCCCGCAACCACCGGCAGCCAAACAAGCGGTTGAAGCACCGGAAGACAAAGAAAACACCGGTACCGGAGAATCGCCTACGGAGGCGGCTGAAGTCCTGCGTTTCCGAGGCGGGATCATCGTGCGGGAACTGGCCGATTTGATGAAGATAAAGCCCAACCAGATTGTGGCCATACTCATGAAAATGAACGTGTTCGCAACCATCAACGCCAAACTCGATTTTGACGTTGCCGAAAAGGTTGCCCAGCACTTCGGTTTTGAAGTCGAACACGAAAAGAAATCCGATGCTTCCGCCGCAATGCCCGAACGCCCCGACCCCGATGCCCCTGTCGAGGATCGCCCCGAAGATCTCGTGCCGCGACCACCGGTTGTCACCTTCCTGGGCCATGTTGACCATGGCAAGACATCCCTCATGGACCAGATCCGCAAGACGTCCGTCGTCAAAGGCGAAAGCGGCGGCATTACCCAGCACATCGGCGCCTATAGCGTCGATGTGGCCGGACATAGCATCACCTTCCTGGATACCCCCGGCCATGCCGCTTTCACCGCCATGCGCGCACGCGGGGCCAACCTCACCGATATCGCCGTGATCATCATCGCGGCGGATGACGGCATCATGCCCCAAACCAAGGAGGCAATCGCCCATGCCAAAGCGGCAGACGTTGCCATCATGATCGCAATCAACAAGTGCGACCTTCCCGCCGCAAACCCCGACCGCGTCATGCAACAACTACAGGCCGAAGGCTTGACCCCCGAAGATTGGGGCGGCGAAACCATCTGCTGCAAAGTCTCTGCCATCACCGGCGAAGGTATCGAGCATTTACTCGAAATGATCCTGCTACAGGCAGAAGTACAGGAATTGTGCGCCAACCCCCGTAAACCCGCAATCGGCTACATCGTGGAAGCAGAAATGCTCCCCGGTATGGGCCCCACCGCCACCATGCTCGTTACTGGCGGAACGCTGAAAGTCGGCGATGCCGTCCTCTGTGGCCAGCACTGGGGACGCGCACGTGCCCTCATTGACGACCGTGGTAATAAAATCAAGAGCGCCGGTCCATCCAAACCCGTCAAATGCCTGGGACTCTCCGGCGTCCCCGAGGCCGGCGCCGAATTTCATGTCGTCTCCAACGACCGTGTTGCCAAAAACCGCTCGGCCGAAGTGGCCCTTACTCGCAAAACCGCAAGCTTGGAAGCTCCACGAAAAGTATCGCTAGACGACTTTTTCAGCCAGTCCGAGGATGATGCAAAACGCGAGCTGTCTCTTATCGTCAAAGCGGATACGCAAGGCAGCGTCGAAGCCATCGTGCAATCCCTTACTGACATCAAATCCGAAAAAGTCTCGGCACGCTTTATCCATGCGGGCACTGGCAATATCACAACCAACGATGTCTTGCTCGCCAGTGCATCCAATGCCGTCGTGCTGGGATTCCACGTCGCCAAGGAAACCGGCGTCGATGCCGTCGCCAAACGCGAAGGTGTGGAAGTCCGCCTCCACAGCATCATCTACGAACTCATCGATCAGGTCCGCGATGCCATGATTGGTGTTCTAGGCCCTCGCATGGAAGAGGCCAAACGCGGCCAGGCCCAAGTTCGACAAATCTTCGAAGTCGGCAAAGGACACAAGGTCGGTGGGTGCCTCGTTCTCAAGGGGATCGTCAACATCAAGCACCGCGTACGCGTCAAACGCAAAACCGAGGTGCTATACGAAGGAACCCTCCTGTCACTCAAACACTTCCAGGAAGATGCCAAAGAAGTGCGCGAAGCACAGGAATGCGG
>JBLRXB010000189.1:0-3825 GCA_047920915.1 Kiritimatiellia bacterium | reverse complement strand
CATCCACACCGCCCGGGACCATGCCATGAACTACAGTGTGGATAAGGGCATTGTGGACCGTGAAGCGCACGGACCTGACCTCTTTTCCGAGGAATGGCACCGCGCACTACAACATAAAAACAATATTTCCATCCCCGCAAATAAATAGTAGTATGCCCTCGGGTTGAGTTTGTTTATTGGTCCGAAGTCTGCCTGCCGGGGGAAGGCACCTATGTTACAGCTTGCCAGACGCAACATCCTTTTCCGCTTGTTCTTGACGCTCAGTCTCACAACAGGCCTTATGGGCATCGCACTTGCGGTTTTTACATACCACGCCTCGATGCAACGCATGCGCAAGGAAATGGATGATAGCATCAACACCATTCTCGCCTATGCGGTCACAAGCTACAGCATACCGCTATGGGACTTTAACATTTCCCACATCGAGCAATTAAACCAATCCCTCGCACTGAATAAAATGGTCGTTGCCGTCAATGTGCGCTCACTGTCTTATTTTATCTCTGGCGTCGAAAAACAAAACTACCGCAACCGCAATACGCACAGTATAACACGAACCGAACCCTATCTCGGATCACCCGAAACAAACGATCTACTATCCATTGCGCGACCGATCATCCACAACAACGAGAAAATCGGAACGATTGAGCTGATCTACACCGATTACTTCGCGCGCATCGATAGCAGGAAACAATTCCGCACGATCCTCCTGATCGTAATCGGACTAACATTTTTCGCCGTTGCGACTACCTTCGTGATCTTGCGCCGATCCATCATGCGCCCCATTATGCAGCTCTCCAGAACCTCAGCAAGAATTGCCCGGGATCACGACTACACCTTGCGCGTCACCAAGCAATCCGAAGACGAGATCGGCGTCCTGTATGATGGTTTCAATTATATGCTCGACAATATCAATACGCGTGAAAAAGAATTGCAGGAATCCAAGGATTACATTCTCGAAATCATCAATGCCGTGGCCGACCCGATTTTCGTCAAGAACCGTAATCACCACCTGATCATGATCAATGACGCCCTTAGCAAGCTGCTCGGAATTGAACGCGAAAACATTCTCGGCAAAACAGACTGCGATATACTGGACCAAAAAGAGGCCTCCATTTTCTGGGCCAGTGATGAAAAGATATTCACAACCGGCAAGCACGATATGCAAGAGGAACAGCTGACCGATGCCCTCGGCGTAATTCACACGATCGTTACAAGAAAATCCCTCTATACAAATGGCAAAGGCGAGCAGTTCGTCGTCGGCGTCATTCGCGATATCACCGCAAACAAGGCGGCAGAGGCCGAAAAGCATGTTCTTGAAGAACAACTTGCCCAGACACGCAAAATCGAATCGATCGGTCAACTGGCAGGCGGCATCGCTCACGATTTCAACAATATGCTGGGCGTAATCATCGGGTTTACCGATATGGCGCTCTCCGGCATCGATACCGAGGATCCCAATTTCGATTACCTGCAAGAAATCATGCGTGCCGCGGAACGATCATCAAATCTAACAAAACAACTGCTCGCGTTCGCCCGCAAACAACCTGCCGCACCCAGAATTTTGAACCTGAACCTGACCATCCCCGGTATTCTCAATATGCTGGAGCGTATCATTGGCGAAGGCATTGAGCTTATCTGGAAGCCCGATCCCCAGTCCTGGCCCATACTGATCGATCCCGGACAACTCGACCAGATTTTGACCAATCTATGCATCAATGCCCGCGACGCAATTACCACGCATGGAAACATCACAATTGAAATTCATAACCGCGTACTCGACAACTACGCCATGCAGCAAGCAGAAGTGGCATCCGGTTCGTTCGTTTGCCTCTCCGTGACCGATACCGGTTGCGGTATGGACAATACCACACTCGAAAAGATTTTTGACCCATTCTTCACCACCAAAGGTGTTGGTCAGGGAACGGGATTGGGGCTCTCAACCGTGCATGGCATCGTCAAACAAAACAACGGATTCCTGGAAACCTTCAGCAAACCCAGGCAAGGAACAACCTTCAACCTCTACTTCCCTCGCTATCAGGAACCCGCAGCAAACGGCAAAACAGACCGGGGCACCGCTTCGATTATCGGCGGACACGAAACCATCCTGCTCGTCGAGGACGAGGATTCCATGCTGAAAATGGCCATATCTATGCTGCATGGCCTCGGATTCAAGATCATACCCGCCAACACACCGGAAGATGCCATCAAAAAGTGCAAAGAATACGACGGAGCCATTGACCTCTTGCTTACCGATGTCATCATGCCAAGAATGAATGGATGCAAATTGGCAGGCGAAATTGTGGCTATCAGACCTGATATCAAGATTCTTTTTATGTCTGCCTACACCGCCGACACCCTTGCACAGCAAGGCATTGACACCAATCATGTACAATTGATTACCAAACCGTTTGGCAGACACCAACTGGCAAAACAAATCCGACAAGTGCTGGGAAAGTCCTAGACCCCAGACAACACACCGACAGGAGGCGCATATAAAAAAGCCCGTATTGCTATTGTTCCTGCTCATGATCACCCTCGGTTCCGCCGTGCCAGGCCAGAGTAATGAACCAACCAAAGCAACCAGCGTTGTCTTTCTAAGCCCCGGCCAATATGACCCGGTCTCCGAATACTGGTGGTCGCTTTGCTCCGACTTCATGGAAGCGGCGGCCCAGGATCTCGGGATTGATCTCCGGATTTACTATGCCAATCGCAATCGGGCTCTCATCCTCCAGCAGGCAAAAGAGGTCGTAGCGGGCCCGCATAAACCAGATTTTATCGTAATGCAGAATCTGAAGCAGAGCGCGCTACCCATCATTGCTCTCGCCCGGAAACATGATGTGAAGGTTATTCTTTTTAACTCCGGTCTCTCGCAGGAGGAACTCCTGCACGCCGGAGGTCCACGGCAACAGTACCCCAACTGGATTGGAGAAATCCTACCAGACGACAGGGAAGCAGGCTACCTCCAAGCCAAATCCTTGGTGGATCGTGCCTTCGAGATGGGCCTGACCGATCCGATGGGAAAGGTACAAATGCTTGCAACTGCGGGCACAATGTCCGATACATCTGCCATTGAACGGAACCACGGTCTCATGACATATGTGCGCGAAAACCAACAGATCGTCACACTCAACCGCGACAAGGCACTACCGGCCAACTGGAAACGTGATACGGCCCGAAAAGTATTCCAGCACGCCTTTCGCCAATACCCGCAGACCACCGTGGTCTGGAATGCGAATGATGTTCAAGCACTCGGTGTTCGCGAGGGTGCAATCCAGATATTCGACAAAAAGCCGGGAAAAGACTTGTTGATTGCTGGCATTGATTGGAATCCGGAAAATATCACGCAGATCCAAGCCGGCGAAATTCTCTCCAGTATCGGCGGCCATTTCGTCGAAGGGGTATGGGCACTGGTGCTCATTTACGACTATGCCAACGGCATCGATTTCATTGAAGAGGGCGTATCTTTTAAAACCGCCATGACCTACCTCGATCGCGATACGATTTCTGAATATTACCAGACACTGGAGTTGCGGAACCGCCGACGCATCCATAATATCGACTACAAACGGTTTTCCAAAATACACAATCCGGATCTACAACAATACAGCTTTGATACAAAAGAGATCCTGATGCAACTGCATACCAACACCCGCACCAACATCGCCTTCATCCTCGAGGGCAGCTACAACAACAGCGCCATGGCCGAATCCGTAGCCAACACCCTCCACATCTTCACACAGCCCTAGTTTCAGACCACTGAGCGCAGACCACAGACTGCTCCTTTCGATCGCCAATATCCAACAAGAAATGTCAAATTTCAAGGAG
>JBLRXB010000188.1:0-3876 GCA_047920915.1 Kiritimatiellia bacterium | reverse complement strand
CAGTCGGGACAGAGCCCGACCCTCCATAAACAAAGTTTCAACATGCATCATCTTGCCCGCCCAAGTGCCCAAACGAACCGGTAACCGCACCGCCATTGCTGCATTGGCGCTGAGGCATCGCACCCGACCTTCACTTTCTGCATATTATTCTTTCGCCCGAAACAACACTCTAGCCTTGCAAATCAACCTCCAATTTGATTTCTAAGACACGATACGGTCGCAACCGTTCGTGAAGTCCGTTGGCAACTCTGCCAGGACGTTCGGTTGTACCGGTTTTCAAGGAGGTCTCTATGGATTTCGGTCTTACCGAGGAACAAGTCATGATCCGCGATCTTTGCCGGCAGATCGGCGAAGAAAAAATCAAACCCGTCCGCGAACACTACGATGAAACCGGCGAATTCCCATGGGATCTCGTCAAGGTATTTGCCGATGCGGACCTCTTTGGCATCAACATCGAGGAGCAATACGGCGGCATGGGCGGCGGCATCATGGACCAGATCATTGCCATCGAGGAACTCTCCAAATACTGCGCCGGCATAGCCCTGGCTCTGTTCGGAACAGGCCTTGGCGTAACGCCCATCATGCTCTTCGGTAACCCCGAACAAAAAGCCAAATACCTGCCGCGCGTCAGCAAAGGCACCATCTGCGCATTCGGCCTCACCGAAGCCAACGCCGGTAGCGATGCGGGCGGCATCCAGACCACCGCCACGCCCGATGGCGACCACTACGTCCTCAACGGCACCAAACAGTGGATCACCAATGGCGGCGAAGCGGACATCTATTCCGTGATTGCCCTGACCGACAAGAAAAAGGGACCCCGTGGCGCCAGCGCGATCATCGTAGAAAAAGACACCCCGGGATTTACCTTCGGCAAAAAGGAAAACAAAATGGGCATTCGCGGCTCCATGACCCGGGAGCTCGTATTCCAGGATTGCCGCGTGCCCAAAGAGAACCTGCTGGCACGCGAAGGCATGGGCTTCATCGTTGCCATGAAGACCCTCGACAATTCGCGTCCCGGTGTCGCCGCACAGGCACTCGGCATTGCCCAAGGCGCATTCGACGAAGCCATCCGCTACAGCCGCCAACGGCGCCAGTTCGGCAAGGCCATCTCCTCTTTCCAGGCCATCCAGTTCATGCTGGCTGACATGGCCACCAAGATCGAGGCCGCCCGCGCCCTCACCTACACCTGCGCACGCTACATGGATAGCGGCGCGTCCGACGTCAGCAAACTCTCAGCCATGGCGAAAGTCTATGCATCTGACGTGGCAATGGAAGTCACCACCGATGCCGTCCAGATCCTTGGTGGCTATGGCTATATGAAGGAATATCCCGTCGAGAAAATGATGCGCGATGCCAAGATCACCCAGATCTACGAAGGCACGAATCAGATTCAGCGCGAAGTCATCGCCAACAAGCTCATCAAGGAATACGCCAAGAGCTAACCGGCACTACGCAACACAAACACCAAGGGCGGCCCTTTACAGGCCGCCCTTTTTCGTTTATAGAAAGAACACATGCAACCAGAAATAACCATTTATTATACGAATATCTGCGGCCTCTGCACCAAGGCCATTGAATACCTGCGGTCCCAAAACCTCGCGTTCCAGGCCAAACCAGTTATCTGGGATCAGCCGTCCGATGCGTTCGCCGACACGCCTAATGCGCGCGAAATGATCAAACGCTGTGGCGAAACGGTGGACTTCGTGCCCCAGATCTTTATCGGCAACACGCACATCGCGGGCTGGCGCAAGCTCGAACCAATGATCGCCTCGGGCGAACTCGACCAACTGCTGTCGCAATGAGTATACAACTACGGGCATGTCGCTGCATCCCGCCCTTGCTACTGGCCGCCATCCTCCTGTCAGGCTGTGCCACCACGGCCAAGTTTGGGCATGTTGCCGAAGATCACACCGTTCGGCTGATCTCTCGTCCCATTAGCGCGCCCGCCGAACTGGCCTGGCGCGTCCGTACCTTCGGAGGCGAAACCATCAACCGTCTCGATATCCGCTTCCGACGGTTCCCCTCCCTTGAAAGAAGCATCCCCGCCGAACTCGTCACAGCAACCAACATAGTCAATCTGGCCGTGGCCGCCGCCATCCAACGCCAGGCCGGACAAGGCGTTCCGGGCACCGTGCGCTTCCTCGTCGGAGGCGAGGAAGTCTTTACGCTACTGGAAGCGCATATTGCAAACGCAACCAACCGCATCGATATCCAGACCTACATCTTCGACAACGATAGCTACGCCATCCATTTTGCCGACCTGCTGCGCAAACGTAGCACGCATGGTGCCTCGGTCCGCGTGTTGCTCGACATCATCGGTACCAGGCGCGCCTGGGACGTCACACATCCACTGGCACCGCCAACCCCATATGGCGATCAGTACAACATCATTCGCCACTTGCGCAAAAACACGAACATTCAAGTCAGACGTTCTCACAACACATGGCTTTCTTCCGACCACGTCAAGTTCATCACCATCGATCGTCAATATGCATTCCTGGGTGGCATGAACATCGGCTGGCAATACCGCCACCTATGGCGCGATATGATGGCCATATTGACCGGCGGCATCGTACAGGAACTCGAAAACCATTTTGATGCTGCCTGGGGGCGAGCAGGCTGGTTCAGTGATCTGGCACTGCTCCGCACCCGTCGCAAACGCCAGGCTGCATACGAGCGCCGAACACAAGACGCCGAAATCTTCCCGCTGGTAACAACGCCATGGCGTAAACAAATCTACCGGGCCATGCTGCAATCCATCAATGCCGCCGAACAACGCATCTATATTGAAAACCCATACTTATGGAACAAACAAATCCTTCAGGCCCTCTGTGCAGCCAGACACCGCGGCGTCGATGTGCGCGTCGTCATTCCACTCGAAACCAATATTGCCCTGGCCCGCGGCGCCGACCGCAAGGCCGCCAATACGTTAATTAAACACAAGGTGCGCGTTTTCCTCTACCCCGGCATGACACACAAGAAAGCCACCATCATCGACAACTGGGCCATCTGGGGCTCAGCTAACTTCGACGACCTCAGCCTCCACAAGAACATCGAACTCAACCTCGCCACTGAAAACCCCGGAATCGTCGGGGAACTGGAAACCATTCTGGTGCAAGGACAGGACACTTCACATGAATTGCTGGAACCATTACCCACCAGAATATGGGACAATATCTCCAGCGCTATCACGAACCTGCTCTAGCCCTCCAATACGCCCGAAATATCACCATCGGCCTCAGCCCCCGGAAACATCATTGCCATACCAAATTCAAACTGAAACTCGGGATCCAGCGAAAGATCCACATGCTCCACCCGCGCCGTCAGCTCCGATGCACGCCGCCGCTCACCACATGAAAGTAAAACCAGCTTGGCACCCAGCGAGGCTGCATTCCCCACAAAATGAATCCGCTCTTCTGGCATTGCCGGCAACAGACCAATCCGCCGCGCCTGATGCCGCCGAATATAGTTCCCGAACGCGCCCGCCAACAACACCGCATGCAAATCCTCGGCTGCCAGTCCCGCACGTTGCAACAAAATTGAGATGCCAGCTCGAATGGCACCTGCGGCTAACTGCAGTTCGCGTACGTCCCGCTGCCACAAACACACCGCCGCTCGTCTCGCTGCCACATCAGCATCCGCGAGCACAAAGCACCAGGCATCACCATCCGGACGTAACCGGCTACGTACTGCCGCCGGAATGGATGACGGCAATTCATCCGGATCAAGAAACCGGCCCGTCTCATCAAGAATCCCCGTACGTAACAATTCCGCCACCGCATCAATCAAAGCCGTCCCGCATAGGCCCGCAGGAGCCAGATCACCAATCACATTCACGGTAACATCTTCCCCGATCAACACCTTCTCGATCGCCCC
>JBLRXB010000187.1:0-3882 GCA_047920915.1 Kiritimatiellia bacterium | reverse complement strand
CCCCACCACCAACATCTGCTTTTTCCGGGCCTCCCGCAGCGCCTGCAACAGATTCTCTGCTTGTCCACTCGTACTGAAAAGCACGAGTAGATCACCGGCACGGCCCAGCCCCTCGATTTGACGTGCAAAAATCGCATCGAACCCGAAATCGTTCCCCACACAAGTAAGCAGGGTCCCGTCTGCATTCAAGGCAATGCCTGGCAGCGAGCGACGGTTGCCGCGAAAACGCCCTGTCAACTCCTCAGCCATGTGCATTGCCTCGGCTGCACTGCCTCCATTGCCGGCCGTCAACACCGCGCCGCCGCGCCGCAGGGTATCGATCAACAACGCCGCGCCGCGCTCGATCACAGCGATTTGCTGCTGCAGCGCCATAATTCCCTCGGCACTGGCTTGCAACTGGGTCCGTATATGTCCCTGGAAATGTTCCTGATCCACAAAATACCTCTTGTTCCTACTCACCCCCGACAAAACAAGCCCTACTATCGGCACGATGTTCCTGCATTCGTAACCCGGGATGCACCCAAATCCAATAAATCCTCAGTCTACGGGTTCTACGGTGTAACTGTCAACCACCACAAACACCAATCTGCCACGAAAATCAGACAAAATGCAGCATTGACATTCATACGATTGCAGCATATCTTCTGACCTTGCTTTTGCATGCAATGGGGGTATAGCTCAGTTGGTAGAGCGCTTGAATGGCATTCAAGAGGCCAGGAGTTCGAATCTCCTTACCTCCACCACAATCAAAAAGACTTTTCGAAAGAAAAGCCCCTTTGCATGGTTCTTCAAAGCAATCCCCCGGGAATCGCGCAAATCCCTACATTTTACGTTCCAATTCTCACGCTCAACAAGCTTGAAGCCCGCATCATCATAGCCGCCCAAGTGCCCTTACTATGCTGTGGCTTGCATGTCGCGAACATCCTGCAGACACCCGGCTGCAGGGTATATGGATGCCGTTTTTTGTGACCGAATGCTAGTCAAACAAAGATTGTAATTTCCTCCGCGAAGCCTCGTCTGCTTCGGCGTAGTATGCATCTGCCTGCTCAACCTGTGCGAGTGTCTCCAGATAAACGCCAGCCATGGCTTGCGCATCAGTACTGTCCTTCCGGAGATGCGCGACAAGTACAGCAAGCAGAGCTCGGTCAGCGTGACTCATACTGCTCCACGCTATTTCGGCAACATCACTGCCCTCGGCAAGCTGAAATTCCAACACGCCTTCGCTGCTGACAGACTTCAACAATACCCTGCGGCTCGTAAAAGCCATACTAAGCGGCACAGGCGTCAGCCCCCCCGACTCACTCAACGTGGAAAGCGTGCGCATCAGAGCGCGGTCGAGGATAGCCAGTTTATCGGCTGACAACGTTCTGGCCTGGCGAAGGGCAGGCCTTTCCGGCCGTGCAAAGGGCTGGGCAGCATTACGCGTGGGCGCTGTGCTGGTACCGAAAGACGAGTCGGGCGCATAGCCGCTCGCAGGCCCATCAGCACCGGTAATCTGCAGTTGCCGTCGCGATAGTGCCAGAACCAGCGCCGCGTTAGCGGTAGCCATTGTGTATTGACCGTAAGATGCATCCTGGTCGGCCCTGTCCCGGTTCGGGCACACCATGTAACTGCCCGCATGCGTCTGCATCATGATGAACCACCACTTGTTGTAGTCCATGAACGCACGAAAATTCTTTTCGTCCGCCCGGGCCGCCGCAAGTGCCTGCCAAAGCTGATGCATACCGCCCGAGGCATGTCCTTGAAACCATTGTTTGGGACCCAGCGCGGAGCTGTTGGCGGCGTGTTTCCCCAGATACTCCCATGATTTCCGGTCACTGTTGCCAATCAGATGCGCCAGTGCGCCCAGTCCGGTCGCCGCCTGGGCGCCCCCGACCCCCCTGGTCGTGTTGTACGGTTTCGTTGGCTCCTGAGGCACCTGGTTCCGTATGACAAGACGCTGATTCCCTCCCCATTCTTCCACAAGATTAGTGTCACGCTCCTTCTCAAGCCATGCGGTGTCGTTCCACATCCATTGGAACACCGAATCGCCACCAGGACCAGCGGCCCACAGACCAACCCCTTTGATCGTGTAATCTGTAATTCCCTCCATGCCCGTCGGACACCTGAAACCCACACCCTTGCCGCTCTGACCCTGCTTGGGATCCTCAACCAGAATATGGATATGCTCCACAGCACCGAATCCATACCCAACATTCACACCCGCTTCAGTTGCGGTCTTCAGGTAGGCACGATGTATGCGTTCATGGGCAAATTCTGCATATGGTGCGCCTGCAGCCCTGAAGAGGCTCATTGCCAGCATCGCAAGCCCGCCGGGTGCGGCCATGGATCCATAGCCGACCGGCCCGCCTCCAGCGACCCTTTGAACAATAGTGGGCCGTGCCCTATGACTGAAACCGCCACTTTCTAATGCCATCCCGTGGGTATAGTAATTGTTAAGTGCTGCAATACGCGGGAGCACGGCACGGTCTTTGGTCTTCAGATAGTACTCTCCCAGAAAGACTCCTTGATACCCATTGCCCCATGACGGGAATCCGGGCCCCAGAAGCGAGGCACCCTGGTCTTTGCCGCTGTGGGCCGCCTTCTTGATCGTGGATTCATACTTCTTTTCACCGCTTGCCATGAGGGCAAGAAGCATAGGCGTCCTAATATGAGGACGGTGGTTGCGGTCCGCAAGGTCTCGTGCGATAATCGCGCAGAGTTGCGTCACCAGCTTGTCTGATCGCGGACAATTATAGGGATAGGTGTCCGAAAATCGACCGACCGGCTCGATTTGAATCGTCACTGTCTCCGTAACCTTGGTGTTACCACCAGGATGCACCATGAGCGCGAGCTTACCGTCACTCCCCTGAGCCGCCTCGATCAGTGGCGCCATCTCCGTCAGAGGACCTTCCATTCCCGGATTCCGATTTCCAACCACCATCTTGCTTCCGAAAACATGTGGCTTGCTCAGCCTCCTGCCATTGGCGCCGCAAATAAGGTCTCCCGCTTTCACCTTCCCGCTGGCCGGAGAATTCCTGTAAACATATACCACGGTAAAGCAGGCCGGATTCTCTTGAGTGATAATGGCCTGAATACCTGTTGGACCAACCGGAATGCTCAGTGTGTTTACACCAGCAGCTTGCATTTCCTTATTCTGAGGAACCTCCGGCACCCTTATTTGCCAATCGGCACGCTTTTGGTGAATGCCGAATACCGGGACAAAACCAACCAGCCACAGCAGCAAACCCGCTGCAACCACAACGCTTCTGTAATGTGAAATTCTCATGTTTATATCTTATACGTGTCCGTTGCATTTTCGCAGTTGCATATTTGCGCCAAAGGAGTTGCAATATAACGCCACGCTTTTAGCAGGTACCTTCATGCGCGCTCATGCGCACATATCGCCTTCATTACTTTTATTCAACTTTTGACAGTTCCGAAACCCGCCCCCTGTTCCAGGACACATTTCAGAATCATCCTGAAGAGATCACCCAATGCGTCATCAGCTCACAAACGATCGGCACACGACCTCACATGAAATGCCCAGCAACTCGGCCAGTTTTTCAATCGTGCCGGACACATGGCCCACGCCAATGGCACAATGATGCGCTGGCCCCGCCTTGCTCCAGCGATCCAGAAACTCGCCCGCCGGGATCGGGAATTTATAACGGCTATTGGTATTGCCGATTTGCAATACGGGTCCCGGAACCGACTCGCCTTCCGCGACCAGCAACGAGAGACTGCCATCCCCGCGTTGCACAACCGATAACAGCGTCGCAGGACCATGCTTGACCGTCATCTGGATCGAAAGTCCCTTGCCGGGCTTGCCATGATACAAGGGTAACGGCACCAACCCCACCCTGCCCTCGGCAATGGCAACATGCGCCGGTCCATCGTGGC
>JBLRXB010000186.1:0-3926 GCA_047920915.1 Kiritimatiellia bacterium | reverse complement strand
CCGGAGTTTTACTATGGTCAGGATATGGATCTATGGTATCGGCTTGCGGGGCAGGGTTCTTTTGACACGGTACCGGCTTGTTTGTATCGAGTGCGTTTGTTTCCTGGCAGTATCAGTGGGCAGAACCGCTTGCGGCAGGAACAAATCGGGAGGTGTGCACAGGATGCATATTGGCATCGTCAGCGTGGTGAATCAGAAGTTGATGCCTTACGGCGTGCGGCATCCATTCGGTCTGGTCTGAAGGGAGAGTTACCGTTCAGTGCCAGTGGTGCGGGAGCTCATCTGATTGCTGAACTACTTCGTCGTAATAGAGATGTACGCTGCCGGCGTTATTTTCGGCAGGCATTAGGACAAAATCCATTTCGTTTCAATACCTGGATTCGTTTTGTTCAGTCATTTTTTCTGAGGGTATCATGAAAATACTGATGGTTGCTGATGTGCCGCCAAATCCGAATTCTGGTGCTGCGGGTACAGAATATCAGACTATGTTGGCGCTCCGTGAACTTGGCCATACGGTCGATTGTATCTGGGAAAATGATCTACGGCATTGGATCCGGCATGGGAATCTGCACTATTTGCTGGAACTACCTTGGGCCTATCGCGATGCAATTCGGGCGCATACGACTGAGGAGCAATACGATGTGATTCATGTTAACCAGCCATATGCTTGGTTGGCGGCGCGTGATCATCGCCGTTTTAGGAGAGGTGGTGTCTTTGTAAATCGAAGTCATGGTTGGGAGACAAGAGTTGATGACATGCTCAACCCTTGGAGACGGCAATACGGTGTCCCGGAGTGGCAGCCCCCTCGCGGCGTAGTGGGCATACCGATGAAATGGTGGAAGCATCGCTACGCCGCATGGTGTGCGCATGCAGTGGACGGCATTATTGTCAGTTCTACGGGTGATCGGGAGTATATTGTTGACGATTATGGTCTGCCGCAGGAGAAGGTGGCATGTATTCCGCAAGCTGCTGCTGCGGTGTTTCATGAATCTCCTGTTTTGCCCATGTCTTCTGCAAGGCTCAAGCGAGTTTTGTATGTTGGTACATCGGCTTTTGTGAAGGGGGTGCACATCGTAGCTGCGGTCTTCTCGCGATTGTCGGAACAATGTCCCGCGTTGTCCTTTACGTGGTGCTGTCCTGCAGAGAAGTTCGCTGAATGCCGTTTACTTCTGAATCCGGCCTGCCGCGACAAAGTGCGCTTCGTCAATTGGGTGACGCAGGAAGAACTTGTTCGACTATATGACGAAAACGGAATATTCCTGTTTCCTTCGCTGTATGAGGGGTTCGGGAAGGCACCGCTGGAAGCGATGGCTCGTGGAATGTGTGTGGTCACATCGGATACAGGAGGCATGCGGGACATTATACGAAACAACGACAACGGATGTCTAATCACTGTGGGTGATGTTGATGGTTTTTGCCGTGAGGTGGATCTGGTTTTGTCTAAATTAGAGATCGCCGGTTGCATTTCTCGGGCTGCAGCAAAATCTGCGCGGGAGTACTCTTGGGCTCGCGTTGCGGATGAAACTGTCAGCTTCTATCGCCAACTTCTGGCGAGTAAACAAAATGAATAGAGTTTAGGAAAATTGCCTCTTTGTGGTCTTGAAAAATGGAGTTATGAGCATATGTCTATGAAACGATTGATAAAGTCATGGGTTAAATGGGGACTGCGTCGGATGGGGCTCGAGTTGTATAGCCTTCGCGCGCACGGACGGGATGATATACATGATTTGCGTCGCGTCGGGGGTGAATTCAATATGATTTTTGATGTCGGAGCAAACATCGGGCAGTCTGTACGCAAATTCAAGCGTGCTTTTCCTGGAGCGGTTATCCATTCCTTTGAACCCGTCAGTACTGTGTATGCAACGTTGCAGAGCGAGGTGGGGATGCTCGACAAGCTTCATCTTCATCGTTTGGCCTTGGGGGCTGTCTCCGGCCGCGCTCAGATCAGGGTTCGAGCAAACAATACCATGCACACTATGGTGAAGGTGAATGATGCCGTGTACGAGGAAACGGTGGAGGTTCAGACGGTAGACTTGTTCTGTTCCACAAGCGGAATCAGCGGTATTGATCTGTTGAAGATTGACGTAGAGGGATTCGACCTTGAAGTGCTGCGTGGAGCGGTCAGCATGCTGCAGGCGGGAGCGATTCGTTTCGTGTTGGTGGAATGCGGTTATGATCCGGATGATACGCGGCATTCCTACTTCGAAAGTGTTCGTGCTTTCCTGTATCCTTTTGGGTATCGGCTTTTCGGTGTGTACGAGCAGCAGTTGGAGTATGGTGGTGAGCTGCGCCTTCGGTTTGCCAACGTCTGTTTCTGCATGCAGCCGGATATCGAGCAACAAGGTGGCGTCGAATTAGGGGCGTCTCTAGAGAACGGCGCAAACTCTCTGTCGAGCCCACGACGCGGCGCTAGGGATGGTCGATGAATATATATGCATGTACTCATGCGCCGCGGTATACCGTTGATAATCAAAATGGATACGCGGACCTTGATCGATTTCTGCGGTCGGCTGAGAAAGACCGCTTCGGGGTCCATCATATCGTCGAGTATCCCGAAATCGCGGACCTTATCTTGTATGTCAAGGCTGGGCGACCTGACTGTAAAGACATCCTTTCTGATCCGATTTATCGCGCATATGCGCAGAAATGCTTTCTCGTTGAATCGTCTGACAACCCATTTCCATATCTTCCGGGCGTGTACACCTGCATCCACCGCCTGTGCTATACACGTAGCCGAACCAGAACCGGATTCTATCAGAAGATACTGTCTGATCATGATCCATTGCAGGATTGTAATGGATCTTATGTCTATCTCTGTTCGTTTATGGGACGGTTTTCAACGCATCCGGTTCGCGCCCGGCTTGCACCGCTGGCTGGCCGCGACATTATGATAGAGAACGTTGTACCTTCGCCTGCTAGCGAGATGGCTGCCGTGAATACGAAACGCAGGCGCTATTCAGAGGTCATGGCACAAAGTGCATTCATACTCTGCCCCCGTGGATATGGTGTATCGAGCTTCCGCCTGTTTGAGGCTATGCGTGCTGGACGCTGCCCCGTGATCATTTCAGATGACTGGATACCTCCCGAGGGGCCGCTGTGGGAGTCCTGCTCCATTCGGATTCGGGAACGCGATGTGCCCCGTTTACCACGGCTGTTGGATGCGCGTTTGGAAGATGCTGAACGATTGGGGGGCATGGCTCGACTCGTTTGGGATGACTGGTTTTCCGAAACATCGTCTTTTCACCGTATTATTGAGTGGTGTCTGGATATTGACCGATGTCGACGGTTTCGCGAGCCGATCGCACGCAAAACTGTGTTATGGCGGAAAGCGTTGCATCAGTACTCGCGATAGAGGTGGTGTTGACTTTGGAGGTATCGAGACGGCTCTTTCTCCGAACAGGTCAGCGCCAGATTCCGTTTGTGGCGTCCGCGGTGGATGCATGCAAACATTACTGGCGCGTTTCGGGCGATAGGGATGGCGGCGATGAATAGGGGACTGCGCGAGGCTACGGGCGATATAGTGCTTTTTCTGGATGACGACATTATCCCGCATGAGCATCTAGTGGCGGGGCACCGGCAGGCGTATGTGGGGCATCCGGAGGCTTGGGCGGTCGTCGGGCAGGTGAGACAATGGGAAAATGCTGAAATGCTGAAACGCTTCCGCCTTCGCGCTTCGCGGCTACGACGGACAGGGAAAAAGCTGAAAAGCTGAAATTAGAATTGCCTCTTTTGGTTTTGACAACAGTCCGCATGTTGTGTACATATGTTTTGTACTTTTTGGGAAGGGGATGGGTTGTGTTAACAAAAAGCATTAAGGAAGCACGGTCTACGTTTTCGCAATTGATTGACCAGGTTCAAAAGGGCGAAACGGTAGGGATCACGCGGCATGGCAGACAAGCCGCCGTTCTCGTATCGGCGCATACGGC
>JBLRXB010000185.1:0-3956 GCA_047920915.1 Kiritimatiellia bacterium | reverse complement strand
TGCGGTATTTTATTTGACCTGCAGGCGGATGAAAGAATTGGTGTTATACAGGCCGAGCGGCGCATCGGTGCGCATACGCGGATCGGGCTCGATGGTCTTTTGTTTACAGGTGTTCGGTCATCGAGTCGTCTGGCCTCGATCCGGCAAGATGATTTTGTGCGACTACAGCTTACACGCTATTTCTGACAACTGACGCGGTTAGAAAAGCCACCATCAAGTCGTGCTGGTTTGGTTGCATATGAAGAGGCGCGCAGTGGATCGAAAAACAAAAAACCCCACGACCGAAAGGGTGTTTGCGGTCGTGGGGCGGTTTTGTTTTGTCAAGGTCTATTAGAATGCGAAACCAATTGCGGCCTGGATGGTCTTGGTCTTTTCTTCCTGCTCAACGGCAAAGAGTCCTGAGAGCAGTACGTTATCGCTCATCCAGAAACTAACGGAAGCTGACAGCACGTTTGTGCTGTCGGTGTCAACTTCGTCCAGATCGATTTTCTCGCCATTGACTTTCAGATCGCTGCTTTGTTCCGAGACCCTGGAATAGGTTGCCATCAAGGACAAGCGTTCCGAGAGGGACCATTCTACTCCGGCTGAGAGCGTAATCGCGCCAGTGGTTTGTTCGGCCTTGATTTTTTCGCCTTCGAAGCTGGTTTCGAATTCGCCAACATTATGTCCATACTGTGCAGCTGCAAATGGAGTGATGGGCATATCTTCGATCGGGATTTGTAGACGCACACCGCCCGAGAATCCGAGTCCGGTTATGTCGCCTTTGACTCCATCGGCATTCAGCGATGTGGTTGTGCGTTGAATGCCGCCCAGCAAGGAGAAGTAATCATTCATCGGGAGCTGTACGGCAACACCATAGGTGTAGATGTCGTCGATATAGTCAGAAAACATTTTGTCCGCATCGCCGCCAAGCTGGACAATTCCAGCGTTGATCGAGATCATTCTACGATCTAGCGTATTCGCGTTTACGCCCGTTGCAAGCGTTACCGCAACAAGCATAGCCAGTAAACATTGTGCCGTCTTCATCTTACCGATCTCCCTGTTATTTGGGGATGGTATCTTCCCGGCTCGGCGGTCACATGTCCGCACGGAGCGAATAAGGGAAAACGAAACACCACCCTCCAGATACTCGTTACACAATACTGCATCCGGTTTTTTCGTCAAGTATAGAGTACGGTGGTGCAGGGCGTTATTTGAAGCATCCGCAAAGGAGTGAAGCACCCTACGGCATGGTGTTTGGTCAGGTGTTGGCTTGCGATAGAAAAAAGAGGATGGCCGGGCACCAGCGTTCGCGATACGAGCCGCCATAGGATGCGTGTTTGCTGCCGGAAGGAGTGTGATCGTCATTTTCGTAGCGATGCCTTATGCGCCCACAAAGGAGGCGGATGCAACATCGCCGGCGAGGATGCGAATAATATCCCCAGTCGGGATTTTCAAGAGGAGCGATCCATCGTCCGCCATGCCTTGTAGAATGCCGGTTGTGATTTTGTCCTGTTGTTCGATGGATAGGGTTTGGCCGATGCCATAGGCCTGTTGGTGCCATGCGGCGCGAATGACATTGTGATTTCCGTTGTGCCAGAGCTGGTATAGCGACTCCATGTTATTGAGCCATGCGGCCAGGAGCAGGGGGCGGCAAATGGTATGGCCCAATTCGATTAGGATGGATGATGCCGGGAAGATGGTGCGAGAAGGGAGGGCTGTATAGGGTGTGTTCACATTGAGGCCGAGTCCGATGATGGCAATGTAGCTGCCTGCGGGTTGCAGGTCTGTCTCCGTCAGGATGCCGGCAATTTTGCGATTGTGCAGGAGGATGTCATTTGGCCATTTGATTTGGGCATGGATGCCAGCCACGGATTGGATAGCCTGCACGGCGGCAACAGCGGCGGCAATGCCTAGCAGGGGAGCGTGTTGCAAGGGGCGGTGGGGTCGTAGAAGTAGCGAAGCATATATGCCGCAGTTGGGTGGGGATTCCCAGTTGCGGTCGTGACGTCCGCGTCCGGCCGTTTGGTGATCGGTCACCACGACGGTGCCGTGCGGGGCGCCAGCATCGGCCAGTGCGTGGGCATCATCATTTGTGGAGCCGGTGGTTGGCGAGTAGGTGTAGCGGATATGCCCAAAACAGGAGTTTGTGCATAGTGGCAGGACGTTAGATGCGTCCAGATTATTGTTTTGTGTGTTCATGGAGATACATTTTGCTACTGTCTTGATCAGTAATATGGTTCAATATCCAATATTCAACAAGGAATAACACAAAAAGGTGTCAAACGGAAATCAGGATGTGACAGGTGGGTTCGCAAAACCACAACATCTCGCGGCTAATTTTGAAGTTATGGGTAAGGAGAAGCGATGCATGTATTGGTAACGGGTGGAGCGGGGTATATTGGCAGTCATACGGTGCTGGCGTTACTGGAGGCGGGGCATTCGGTGCATGTGGTAGATAATCTGAGCAATGCGAGTGCGGAGAGTTTGCGGCGGGTGGAAAAACTGACGGGCAAGATGGTTCCGTTGGATGTTGTTGACTTGCTGGATCGCGCGCGTCTGCATGATGTGGTTGCTGGTGGTGGATTTGATGCCGTTGTGCATTTTGCGGCGTTGAAGGCGGTGGGGGAATCGGTGCGGGAGCCGCTGCGTTACTATCGCAACAACATCACGGGCACCATCAACTTGTGCGAGGAAATGGCTCTGGCTGGGGTGAAAGCGATTGTATTCAGTTCTTCGGCGACAGTCTATGATCCCTCGAATCCGATGCCTTTGCAGGAGGGAGCCAAGCTGGGGGCGGTGAATCCGTATGGACGGACCAAACTGATGATGGAGATGATGCTGCAGGATCTACAGGTTTCGGATCCGGATTGGCGGGTATGGTTATTGCGGTATTTCAATCCGATTGGTGCCCACGAGAGCGGTTTGATTGGGGAAGATCCAGCGGGCGAGCCCAACAATTTGGTACCTTACATTGCGCAAGTGGCAACTGGGCGCCGCAAGGAGTTGCGGGTATTCGGGGACGACTATCCAACACCTGACGGTACCGGTGTGCGCGATTACATTCATGTGGTTGATCTGGCGATCGGGCACGTGAAGGCTTTGGAGCGGATGGCGGTAGAGGCGGGTGGCGTGCAGATCTGTAATCTGGGTACGGGGCAGGGCTACAGCGTGTTGGATGTAATCAAGGCATTCGAGACGGCAAGCGGGGTAACGGTTCCGTATGCGATGCATCCGCGGCGTCCGGGCGATGCGGCGGTGTGTTATGCTGATCCGGCCTATGCCGAAAAGATTCTTGGCTGGCGCGCTACACGCGATCTTGCTGCCATGTGCGCAGATACGTGGCGCTGGCAATCAGCCAACCCGTTCGGCTATGCGGAGTCCGAGACGAAAGGCGGAGCCTCTAGCCAGGGTCCAGTTGGCTAAAAGTGGCGAAGGATCTTTCTGCGCGTCACGAAGTCACGAGGTCATGCAGTCATGCTTCCGCCTTGATCGCGCGCGTGCCCTTGCAGCCGGGATAACCGCAGCAACCCCAGAATGCCCCGCGGCTTGAATTACGCTTTTGCATGGGCTTGCCGCATTGCGGGCAGGGGGGGCTGTCGGGGGCGCTACGGGCCTCGGTGCGCGCCTGGAACATTTTCTCCCGGATGCCACCACCAGTAATGAAATCCGTCTCCAGGCGGGAAAGCTGCCGGCCCAGGAGTCCGGTCGTCCGCTGGATCAGAACGATCAGCGCATTGGCGGCGGTGATGTCGTCGCGCGCTTCCAGCCAAGGATCGAATTTGCGTTTTTCTTTGAGCAGATAAGTCCAATAGGCATGCAGGAGGTCGTCGGTATAGTCAAACGGTTCCAGCATGATTGAAACCACAGCTTTGTGATCGGGGTTATGAATGCTCCAGGGAATACTGTCTTTCTGGACCAGATAGTCTTCAAGGTCGCCCTGTAGTTCGGAAAGGCTTGCTTTGGCTACATCCGTG
>JBLRXB010000184.1:0-4090 GCA_047920915.1 Kiritimatiellia bacterium | reverse complement strand
CATGCTGTCCGCATTGGTCACGAAGTACGGCGAGAGATACCCCTTGTCGAACTGCATGCCCTCAACCACATCCAACGTGGTCTCCATGGTCTTGGCTTCTTCCACCGTGATCGTGCCATCCTTGCCGACCTTGTCCATCGCTTCCGCAATGATCGAACCAATCTCGCTGTCCCCATTGGCCGATATCGTGGCAACCTGGGCTATCTCGGTGTGCTCCTTGACCTTCTTGGCCATCTTCGCTATCGAACCGACAACCGCCTCGGTTGCCATATCGATCCCGCGCTTCAGGCTCATCGGGTTCGCGCCAGCAGTCACATTCTTCAGACCCTCGCGATAGATCGACTCCGCCAGTAGCGTCGCCGTCGTCGTACCGTCGCCAGCCACATCACTGGTCTTGCTCGATACCTCGCGCACCATCTGCGCACCCATGTTCTCAAAGGGGTCAGGCAGCTCGATCTCCTTTGCTACCGTCACACCATCTTTGGTCACGGTCGGCGAACCGTACTTCTTGTCTAACACCACATTGCGTCCGCAGGGACCCAAGGTGACCGTCACCGCACGACTCAACTTCTCCACACCCGTCAGAATGGCCTGACGCGCATCTACATCATACTTCAACTGTTTACCAGCCATATTGCTATCTCCTTCTTTCTTGCGTTTAAACTTAACCAATCACGCCGAGGATGTCTTCCTCGCGGATAATCTGGTATTCCTTGTCGTCGATCTTGACTTCGGTTCCGCCGTACTTCGGCATCAACACACGGTCACCCTTCTTCACGTTGAACGGAATCACCTTGCCCGCATCATCCAGCTTGCCAGTACCAACCGCAACCACTTCACCCTCCTGGGGCTTTTCCTTGGCTGTATCTGGAATAATGATGCCACCCTTGCTCATCTCTTTCGCCTCGGCTGGCTTTACCAGCACACGATCACCTAATGGTTTGATCTTCATACTTCTTTTTTCTCCCTTATGTTTCCCCGGATGACCCGGATTTGTTGAACACATACGAAAATCCCCTGCAAACCATCCGGCCCGCAGCGGATTTCGTAACCAACATTATTTCTCGTCCTTCTCATCGACCATCTCAAAGTCAGCATCAATCACGCCATCCTTGTCATCGGCCTTGCCTCCTTCGCCATTGCCCTGCCCATCCTCCGTGGGGGGCGCCCCCGCTTCGGCACCCGCAGCACCACCGGAGGATTGCGCCTGCGCATACATTTCCTGCGAAATGGCCTGCATGGCCTGATTCAATGCATCCATCTTGCTCTTGATCTCGGCCGTATCATCGCCCGATAACGCGCCCTTCAATGCCTCTATCGCTTGTTCAACCGGTGCCTTCTTGGCCGCATCCACCTTGTCGCCATGCTCGGCCAGCATCTTCTCCGTCTGGTATACTACGTTCTCCGCCATGTTCTTGGTCTCAACCGCCTCGCGACGCTGCTTGTCTTCCTCGGCATGACGCTCGGCATCCGAAACCATCTGCTTGACCTCTTCCTCGCTTAAACCGCTCGATGCCGTAATCGTAATCTTCTGCTGCTTGCCAGTGCCCAGATCCTTGGCCGACACATTCAAAATGCCATTGGCATCAATGTCGAACGTAACCTCAACCTGTGGTACACCGCGCGGTGCGGGAGGAATCCCATCGAGCTTGAAACGCCCGATCGATTTGTTGTCGCCCGACATCTTGCGCTCCCCCTGCAGCACATGAATTTCCACGCCAGGCTGGTTGTCGGCAGCCGTACTGAAAATCTCGCTCTTCTTGGTCGGAATCGTGGTATTGCGCTCAATCAAGGTCGTCATCACACCACCGAGGGTCTCAATCCCGAGCGAAAGCGGCGTCACATCCAGCAAAAGCACATCCTTGACATCGCCCGCCAGGATACCCCCTTGAATGCCTGCACCGATCGCCACGACCTCATCAGGATTTACCCCCTTGTGCGGATCCTTGCCATACAGGGCTTTCACGATCTCTTGTACCTTCGGCATCCGGGTCGAACCCCCAACGAGAATCACTTCATCCACGCTCGAAACCCCCGCATCTTTCAAGGCCGAACGACACGGCCCTTCGCTACGAACCACCAACGACTCGGTCAACTGCTCCAGCTTGGAACGCGAAAGCGTCACATTCAAATGCTTCGGCCCCTCAGCATCCGCCGTGATAAATGGCAGATTCAAATCCGTCTGCTGCGAACTCGAAAGCTCGCATTTGGCCTTCTCGGCCGCTTCTTTCAACCGCTGCAATGCCATGCTGTCCCTCGAAAGATCAATGCCTTGCTCTTTCTTGAAACTGTCCACAAGCCAATCAATCACGGCTTGATCCAGATCATCACCGCCCAAATGCGTGTCTCCATTGGTCGCCTTGACCTCGAACACGCCATCGCCTATGTCGAGAATCGAAATATCAAAGGTGCCACCACCAAAATCATACACGGCGATGCTTTCCTCTTTCTTCTTGTCCAGCCCGTACGCCAAGGACGCCGCCGTCGGCTCATTGATAATGCGTAGCACTTCAAGCCCCGCAATCCGACCCGCATCCTTCGTGGCCTGACGCTGGCTATCATTGAAATACGCCGGCACCGTTATCACGGCCTGCGTCACCGTCTCCCCCAGATACTGCTCGGCATCCGACTTCAGCTTCTGCAAAATCATCGAGGAAATCTCCGGCGGCGAATAGGTCTTGTCCTCAATCTTTACATGCGCATCCCCGTTCGGCGCCTTTACCACCTCATAAGGCACCAGCGTAATCTCATGCGCCACCTCATCAAATTTGCGCCCCATAAAACGCTTGATCGAAAATACGGTGTGCTTCGGGTTGGTTACCGCCTGCCGCTTCGCAGCCTGCCCTACCAAACGTTCCCCATTCTTGGCAAACGCCACTACCGAAGGGGTCGTCCGGGTACCCTCCGCATTCGGAATCACCACCGGCTCGCCACCCTCCATTACCGACATGCACGAATTCGTCGTGCCTAAATCAATCCCAAGTACTTTTGCCATCTCTCAAATCTCCTTCCTTGCACTATCACTGTGCCAAAACAAATTGCCTATGCATTGCAACATACCTAGCAAGCAGATCCCATGCCAAACCAGCACAAATCGACGCATAATATCACAAACAACTCATCTACAATAGGTTACAGCATAACAAATCATGTACTACATTCTCACAAAATCTTGACACACTGCGCCACATCGTCGCAACCCAACGCGAACCGCACCCAATAGCGACACACTGTCTCACTCACCTCGTGACGGTCGCATCTCACGTCTGACGGTATCTGTATGGATCCGTGGGACGGCTTTGCCATCCGTGGGGTTCCATTCTCCTCTGTCACCCCCGAAAAGTCCCAGATCATTTTCCGACGTGATCAGGAATTATGCGAATTTACCCACAGATTCTGCGGAAGACCCAAAAAAATCGCGCACAGCTAAACGGAACCTCAAATCCTGCATTCAAGTTATGCGATCAAGCACAGCTCGCATCCATAATGAGAACCGCTGCCGTGTTAGCCTCAATAGTTGACGTCGTGCGCGGATCATTGCTACGTTTAGCCCACAAGGAGACACACCATGAAAAAAACGATTATCCTCTTGCTCTGCCTCGCATCCCCCGTGCGGCTCTTGGCCCAAACCAGCTTCCCCCCCGACACATGGAAAGATGCGCCCGACCCCTTGGCCAGCGAACAGGCCGAGGTCGGCGGAAACCTGATCAGCTATGCCGGCCAGTATCCGGCTAGTTTCAATTACTACCTCGCCAACAATACCTTCAGCGCCGAACTCTTTGGCATGCTCTACGAAACGTTGCTCGATCTCGATCCCTTCACCCTCGAATATACGCCTGGGCTGGCTGCCTCGTGGAACATATCCGAGGACAAACGCACCTTCACCTTTACGCTCGACCCCGCCGCCCGTTGGAGTGACGGCACCCCCATCACCGCCGACGATGTGCGCTGGACATTCGACGCCGTCATGGAACCATCAAACCTCACCGGCCCCCACAAAGTACCCCTGGAACGCTTCGAACCACCTGAAATCATCGACGAACGAACGATCGCCTTCACCGCACAGGAAGTCCATTGGCAAAACCTCGGG
>JBLRXB010000183.1:0-4204 GCA_047920915.1 Kiritimatiellia bacterium | reverse complement strand
AATCGAGCTCGACGAAAAGATCAATAGTCGCTGCAGCGGTGTACGCGATATCATTTCCTCCCCGCGCAGCAACAGCAAAGTTCTCGTCATTCCCACCAACGAAGAACTCATGATTGCACGCGGCGTGGTCGATACGCTAAATCACAAAACCGCTGACATTAAAACAGGAGCATAAATTCCACATGAACGCCCTTGCTAGATTTTTCGAGATTGCCCGTGCCAACCCACGCCGCCTTGTATTGCCGGAAGGTCAGGACCCACGCGTGGTCAGTGCCGCCAACAAAGTCATCGAGCAAGGCCTCGCCGCCCAAGTTATTGTACTCGGCACCCCCGAAGAACTGGATGCCGCCTGTGGCAAAGCAGGGATAACCGAGCGCCACTTCACCGCATTGTCCCATGTCAACGCAACTGACTTCAACGACATGGCAGATGTCTACTACGAAATCCGCAGCCACAAAGGCTGCACCCGCGAGCAAGCGCGCACGGCGGCAGCCGATCGCATCGTCTATGGCAATCTACTCGTGCAGCAGGGCGTCTGCGATGGCCTTGTCGCTGGATCCATCGCATCTACCGGCGACATGCTGCGGGCGGCCTTCCAGGTTATCGGAACCGCCCCCGGCATCAAAACCGGCAGTAGCTGCTTCGTGATGGACCTCCAAAGCCCGGCACCCGCCGGCGATGAAATCCTGCTCTTTGCCGATTGTGGCGTGAACCCGCAACCTGATGCCGCCCAGCTGGCCGATATCGCCTACGCTACAGCCCAAACCTGCCGCCAACTGCTGCACGTCCAGCCGCGCGTCGCCTTCCTCTCCTTTTCCACAAATGGCAGCGCCAACCACCCCAGCCTCGATCACGTGCGCGAAGCTACCAAAATATTCAAAGACCGCATTGCCCGCGAACAGCTTGATATCTTGACAGATGGTGAAATGCAGGCTGATGCGGCACTCGTCCCTGCCGTAGCTGCATCCAAGGCACCTTCCTTTGCGATTGCCGGCAATGCCAACGTACTGATTTTTCCAGACCTCAATTCCGGAAACATCGCCTACAAGCTAACCGAACGCCTAGCCGGTTCCGGCGCCTACGGCCCTATCCTGCAAGGATTGGCAAAGCCCGTCAACGACCTGTCCCGCGGATGTTCTAACGACGATATCGTAGCCGTGGCAGCCATCACCGCCTGCCAGGCATCAGCCTGATCATCATGCGGCGGCTTTGAAACCGCCCCACGAAAAGGCAAATCAGCAAAAGCACCTTGGATGCCAACGTTGTTTGTCAATACGGGCGGCAAAGGCCGGCAATGGACCAAATCGCGCGCCATGCAATGCCAAAAGCGCCTGCTATTCTTCGCTACCGGATTGCGCCACCGCTTTGATCATCTCCACGATCTTCGCAGCCGGGTAAGACATTTGCAGCATCAGCATATCATCGTTGCGCGTGATCGTAATGGCTTGCATCAACCCAGCTAAATCCGGATTCTGTTGCTGCATCTGCATCAGCCCCATCATCTTAAAACCATTCAACATCGATTCGGCCTGCTGCGCTTCCTGGGCAGACTCCTGCTGCATCGCAACCCGCAGCGCCAGATCGCCACCAGATTCGCGCATCTGCATACGAAAAACACCAGCCTTCGCGTTTGCCAGCATCGGATTGGCAGATAGATCCACATTCCGCAAATCAGCCGTCGCCGCCAGTAGTAGCCCACTTCCGGAAAGAACCGAAGTGTCTAATGTCCCTCCCTGGGTCAAATTGCCCTGCTTGCCATCCAAAACCGCAAGCGCCTTCTGCAAAAGCTCTACACTCTTGCTGGCAACACTGCGCGAGCCGTCCAAAATCACACCATGCACCCGCGACGCATCCTCTCCCTGTTCGTCGAGCCAGCTATGCACTTCACGAGCCCCCAGCGACGATACCGTATATCCCGTCATCCCCTTCAACTGCGCCACCAACTTATCCGCATCAAGCTTGCCGCCGACTAACACCACAACATCATCCTGTCCACGCCCGCCACCATAAAGCGTTACCGCATCCAAATCCGTGCGGGGATCCATCCCGAACATTTCCTTGGCCTGCTGCAACTGCTCCTGTCCAGCTGCATTCAGGTCTTCAGATAGTAATGCCTTACCAATCTGCGATGCCCGCAGTGCCGCAAAGTCTACATGCATCACCCAATTGGCATCACCAGATACCCAAACCGGATTAAAGGGGGCCGCCATAACCGAAAAAACACTCACCACCAATACCACCAATACCTTCACAAACATCGATTGCATAACCTTCCTCCTCTTTTCATAAAACATGCTACTCGCCGACAACCTCAACAACTACCCTAAACCCCCGCGAATTGCAACCCCCGCACACGACCAAAGCACATCCAGTCGCGCCACCGTGCTCCCGAATATCACCCACAGCCTAACACCCACCACTCTTGACTATATGTGCAATAACGCCTATTCTCCCTGCTCGTTTCATAACAAAACATAACAAGGAGTTACTAGTATGACATTACAAAGCAAAGCGGGACAACCTGTACCCGAAGTCATATTCCGCACACGTCGGGGCGAGGAATGGGTGGACATTGACAGCCGCAAGATTTTCAACAATCGCACGGTCGTTTTATTCTCCCTGCCAGGTGCTTTCACCCCCACCTGCTCATCGACACACCTGCCAGGATACAACCAGCTCGCACACGCCTTCAAGCAACGGGGTGTCGACGAAATCGTCTGCATCTCCGTCAATGACACGTTCGTAATGAACGAGTGGGCCAAGGATCAGGAGTCCGAACACGTGACCCTCATTCCCGATGGAAACGGCGAATTCACCGCCAAGATGGGTATGCTCGTAGACAAACGCGACCTCGGCTTCGGTGAGCGCTCCTGGCGCTACTCCATGCTAGTCAGAAATGGCATCATCGAAAAGATGTTCATCGAGCCACAGGTGCCGGGCGATCCTTTCGAGGTCTCCGATGCGGAAACCATGCTCAACTACATCAGCCCCGGCCAGATTCCCTCAACCATGACCGTGCTCTCGCGCATCGGCTGCGGAAAGTGCGCCGAGGCTAAACACGTCCTCATCGAGAAGGATATCAGCTTCGAGGAGATCATTATTGGCAAGGATATTTCCGTCCTTTCCATGAAAGCCATGACGGGAACCACAGCAAGCCCGCAAGCCTTCGTGGACGGCAAACTGATCGGCGGCCTTGATGCCATTCAGGCTTATGCTGCCGGATACGCCGGCTAACAACAACGGCACTACGCGAGCCGTCGTGGCACATGCCACGACGGCCTTCTCTTTTGTGCGCGACCTTTCTCCGCGCCAGATTCACCGTTGACCCGTATCGGGAATCAGCGTACGATCTCACGCATCATGGCGAATATAACACCAGCAAATGCACAACGACCGAACAATGCGCTCTCACGCACCATGCCCATCCCCGTAGATGAGGTTCTCGAGCCGGACACGGAAATGAGCCTCACCATACGCAACGAAGGCCATACCGCACCCAGACGCATACCCATCGAGCGCAAAACCTACACCATCGGCCGCCAGGAAGGTGTCGACATCCTCATCGACAACCCAAGCGTCTCACGCCAGCATGCCCGCATCTTCTTCCTGCACGATGAAGAAATCATCGATGACCTGAACAGCACCAACGGAACGCTCGTAAATGGTGTCCGCGTCACACGTTGCGTATTACAGGACAACGATATTATCCGTATCGGTGACGCCACAATCTTGTTTTCCCGAACCGCATCGAACGAGACACACACAGCGGTCGACTGAAACGCCACCGACACGACGCAACCCCTCCATGCGTAGATTCGACCGACAACAGGCACCGCGATCAGGGATCATATCCAGCGCTTGCGACGAAAAAACGCAAGCATCACGATCGAGACGCAAAGCATAACCACCAAGGTTACCGGGTAGGCCCAAGGATAATGAAGCTCCGGCATATATTCAAAATTCATCCCGTAAACACCGGCAATAAACGTCAGCGGGATAAAGATTGTGGCAATAATCGTCAGCACCTTCATCACACTATTCATACGGTTGCTGATAGCCGACAAGTAGATGTCAAGCAGGCCACCGATAATATCGCGCAGACTTTCCACGATATCCATGACTTGAATCGTATGATCATACAAATCCCGAAAATACACCCGCGCGCGCTTTTGTATCATTTTTGTGTCGCCCCTCTCCAGCGTGC
>JBLRXB010000182.1:0-4207 GCA_047920915.1 Kiritimatiellia bacterium | reverse complement strand
CCGCCAATCCTACCAACACACCCAGAGGGACAATGAAGAGTTTTGCAAAATACCATTACTTGAATAAATCCAATTGGGCATTATCGGGGTCCCGGCCAACACTTTTGCCGCGACGACGCGCGAGCTTCGGTGCTTCCTCGTCGCCGATCTCCCCTTCTTCCAGATTCGCAAGAATTTCGGTGGCACGCGATACCACGGCATCCGGCATACCTGCCAGTTTAGCCACTTGTATCCCGTAACTCTTGTCGGCCGCCCCAGGCACAATTCGTCGCAGAAAGACGATCGTTTCATTCTTCTCCTGCACCAGAATATTGTAGTTCTGCACCCCAGTCATGGTGCGCGCCAACTCCGTCAATTCATGGTAATGTGTGGCAAACAAGGTACGCGCCTTGGCATGCTCCATGTTGTGCAGATATTCCGCGACCGACCACGCAATACTAATACCATCAAATGTGCTGGTCCCGCGACCGATCTCATCCAGCACAATCAAGCTGCGTGACGTGGCATGATGCAAGATATTCGCCGTCTCCTGCATCTCCACCATGAACGTACTGCGTCCGCGAGCCAGATCATCATTCGCGCCAACACGGGTAAATACGCGATCGACCAAACCAATCTCGGCCGCATCCGCCGGCACAAACGAACCCATTTGGGCCATCACCACCAATACCGCCACCTGGCGTATATAGGTCGACTTACCCGCCATATTCGGACCTGTAATAATCAGCAACTGATTCGCCCGGCAATCCAGCAGCGTATCATTCGGGACAAAACGCACGGCCACATCGGCCTGCTCGACCACAGGGTGCCGTCCCTTGCTGATAATAAGTTTATCCGAATCATCGATGACCGGCCGAACATAATCCAGCGTCAAAGCCCGATCCGCCAAGGTGCTCAGCACATCCAGTTGCGCCAGGGCCTGTGCCGCTTCCTGGATCCTGCTGGTCTCAGCGGCAACCTTGTCGCGAACCTCCACAAAGATCTCGTATTCCAAGGCCAGCGCGCGCTCATGCGCACCCATGATTTCATTCTCGTACTTCTTGAGCTCGGGTGTAATAAAGCGTTCCGCATTCACCAACGTCTGCTTCCGAATGTAGTCTGTGGGCACATTCGCCAATTGCCCCTTGGAAATCTCAATATAATACCCGAAGACCTTATTGTGACGCACCTTCAGCGTCTTGATGCCGGTACGTTCCTGCTCCTGAACCTGATACGTCGCCAGCCAGTCGCGCCCTTTGGCAGCACCATGCCGCAACGAATCCAGCTCGTCACTGAATCCATCGCGAACCATGCCGCCATCCTTCACCCCGATCGGTGCATCCTCCACCAGCGTATTCGCAATGGTATCCACCAGTTCGGGCATGGGCCGCAAATCCTCTGCCAGCGACTGCAACAAAACAGATCCCGAACGCCCCTCCACCAGTGCGCGTACGGCCGGAAGTGCTTCCAGTGAACGGCCGATGGCAACGAGATCGCGGGCATTGCCACCGCCATTCCCCGTGCGCGCAATCAACCGTGCCAGATCGCGCACCGGCTCGAACGCATCCCGCACCGAACGCAAAAGACCACGGTCCGCCACAAAGGCCGCGACAGCTTCCTGCCGCGCCAGTATCGGATCGAGCTTGGCAAGTGGACGTAATATCCAGTCGCGCAGCATGCGCGCCCCCATCGGGGTACAGGTGGCATCCAGAATCCCGAGCAGGGTTTGCCCCCCAGTACGACCTTTTATGGGAACCAGATCCAGATTCGCACAGCACGTCTCATCCAACGCCAGATACATGTCGGACCGACGCGTTTGAAACGACCGGATATGCCCCGTTTGCCGCCGTAAGGCCACTTGTAAATAGTAGAGCAAGGCACCTGCCGAACAAATTACGGATGGCTCATCTTCGCACCCGAAACTGATCAACGATTGCACACCAAAATGCCGCACCAGCAAATCATAGGAGGCATCGCGACCAAACGTCCAATCCTCGGCATGGGTTACGGGCATGCCCGGCATTGCCATCTGCAACTGCGAGACAAGTGTCGTGTAAACCTTGTCCCCGGAATCGGGCACAATGCACTCCGCCGGTCCATAGCGCATGATCTCATCCAATGCAGCATCCTGATCCTTAACCCGGCTTCCCCAGAAATGCCCCGAGGAGAGATCCACCATGGCAATGCCCCAACTCGTACCCACCTGACATACCCCCGCCAGATACAGATACTGGCTTTGCTCCAGAAGCCCACCCTCGGTTATCGTGCCGGGCGTGACAATCTGCGTGACCTCCCGACGCACCAACCCCTTGGCCTCAGCCGGATCTTCTACCTGCTCACAAATCGCCACCTTGCACCCGGAACGCATCATGCGCGCCAGATAGGCATCCAGGGCGTGATAGGGCACGCCACACATGGGAATCCCATTACGTCGCGTCAGGGTAATATCCAGTACCGGAGCCGCTTTGCGCGCATCCTCGAAAAACATCTCATAAAAATCGCCCATTCGAAAAAACAAGATCACATCCTCGGCGATCTCGCTTTTGATCCGCAGATACTGCCGCATCATGGGTGTCAGGGTCTCACCAGCCATGATCCGCCCCCTCTTCTCCATCTAGCATTGCCTTTTCGTGCTCAAAGTGCATACGCATGTTTTCCGATAGTGCGTACCAAACGTCAAGCGGAAGTGCCTCAGGACGCAAATGCCGGTATATTTCCGGCAGCAAAGCAAACGCCATTTTCCCGCGATCGGAAGCTTGCGGGTACAACACCGTTAGTAAATGCCCCATCTGCTTGCGGCGCTGCTGAAAAAGTTGACGCGTAAGATGCCTGAAAAACGGCCAGCCCGCTTCAGGAATCGAGGGCGTTTCGCGGCGACGGAGCGCAACAATTGCCGACTGCACCTGCGGACGGGGCCAGAAACAATTCGGGCTCACCCGCTTTACATACGACACATCATAAAAATTCCGGCACCACAATCCGAGCAGCCCGAAGTCTGTGGTCCCGGGCAGCGCCGTTATACGCCTGGCCACCTCATCCTGCACCATCACGGCAATCTGCGCAGGACGCCTTGTACTGGTGACCACATCCACCAATATGCGCGTTCCCGGTGTATACGGGAGATTCGCCACAAACTTATTGATCCGCTCACGCGCCAGAACATCTTCCACAAGATCCAATGCATCGCCACAAAGGATTTTCAGCCTTTCACCAACTGGCAGATGCGCTGCCAGCAGCGGCAGCAAGCGTGCATCTTTTTCGATGGCCACGACATAAGCCTCGGCATCAACCAACCCCGCCGTCAACGCGCCCACTCCTGGACCAACCTCCAGAACGCGATCAGCAGGACAAATATCTGCAGCCGTTAGCAGAATGGTCAATATATTGCCGTCGATGAGAAAATTTTGTCCCAGCAGTCGATTCGGCCGAATATCCGCATCTTGCAACCAGGCCCGGATCACGGACGGCCGCGTGAAGGCGCGCATGGCAAAAGAAGCATCATCGAACCGTTCCACTTCTGTCACCGCGGTGCTCACCTTCCCGAATCTGGCTTCAAAATGGCGATTCAACCGACACGGTGATGAACGCATTGGAACGGAGACGCTCTAACCAATTACGATAAATCACCTCCGCACGCTCCCGGAACAACAGCATTTCAATCTGGTCATAAGCCTCCGCAAACGAAGCGGCTTCGGCCGCGGTCTTGTGGTCCAACTGCAACCAAATCACATGCTGCCCAAGTGCGAAGGGACCCCCATATTCGCCCACCGACATATTTTCCAATGGCTGCCGCACTTCATCCCGCAATTGCCGCATTTCCACCGGACCACGCAAACCACCCTGCTCGGCAAATCGATCAATCGAGAATCGCCGCGTCACCGCATCAAAGGATTCCCCCGCAGCCAAAGCCGCTTGCACCTGCTCTAAAAGATTCGTATCCGACACTTCATCCGCCCGATCTAGCACCAACATCCGATAGGTAACATCGGCCGGACGCGCAAACTGCTCAGGATCCGCATCAAATCGCGCACGAACCTCCGTCGGGGAAATACGCACAAAACGGTCTACACGCAAATTGCGCATCGAACGCACTACCAATTGTTCCTGGATTTGATCACGCCAGCTTTGTTCGCTATGCCCCTCTTCTCCTAAAGCACGCAAGAAGGCGCTGCGGTCATCGCGGAACATCTCTTGAATCATTTCGCGAACACGCTCATCCACCATCATC
>JBLRXB010000181.1:0-4282 GCA_047920915.1 Kiritimatiellia bacterium | reverse complement strand
GTTCCAGCCTTTTAACGGTCAACTCTCCTCCATACTCGGCAATCACTACATCCCCATGCCGGGCTTCGAGGGAGCGGTCCCCACCAGCACATCACCGGGAAAGATCCCGGCATCAAGCATCGACTCCCCTTCCGCCCGGACAAAGTAGGTGGCAGCGGGCTTGGTGATACACAGCTCGTTCAGATCCAGGTTACGTTCGCAATAATCGGATGCGGGCGACGGGAACCCGGCAGGCACCCGGTCAAGGAACAGGGGAATATTCAAATTTTCCGGCGGAACCTGATCGGCCCGACCGAGTAGAATGGCTTTCATATTGATCTCCTGGTGGCACTATAGCACGGAGGGTAGCATAACGAGGTGACACAATAAGTCACTTCTTCTGGAATGGAATCCTTTGACTCAACCAGCTAAATAGCATAAATTGGATTTGCTTCATATGCAGTTTGCTATGGGGGTGGATGATGAGCAGGCAATACAAGACCATTAATGTATTCCATAGACGCTGATGTTGGCTTAATGCTGCACGGCGTTTTTTTATGTCTTCGGCTTTGAAGTACCCAGCATAACCAGGGAGGGGGTGGCATTGCCACTGCAATGTTGCATGTTTTCTCCGCCTCCTTTTTTCATGCTTTGATCCCGCCATTAGAGATGGAGAGCCCACCATGCAGTTCGGATGCTACACCTTTCATTGCCTGCTTGATAGTGACGCAGTGCTGCCCGCCTACAAAGGCTCGACTTTTTCCGGGCCACCTTCGGACTCGGCAAGTTCGCCCTTGAGATCAAGTAGATTATGAAACGCGTATTACTGGCCGTTTGTGGGCTTAGCCCACAGGTAATCACCGAAACGCTCTACGCCCTATTGCAGCAGGGCCGGCTGCCTGACGCCGTGCGCATCCTGACCACGGGTGAAGGCAAAGCCCTGTGTCATGCGAACCTCTTCGGCAGCGGTGACGGTCACTTCTATAAATTTCTCAACGACTACAACCTGCAGGAAACCACCATCGACTTCGCACCGCGCCACGTACATGCCGTGGCTGCGACAGATGGCCAAGCCCTCGCCGACATCGCCGGTGAGGAAGAAAACGAACTGTTCCTCACTGCCTGCATGCAGCACGCTTACGAACTGACAGCTGAACCGAACCGGGCAGTCTATTTTTCGATCGCCGGAGGGCGCAAGACCATGGGTGCCTGTCTGGCCTCAGCGGCCAATTTTTACGGCCGGCCACAGGATCGCGTGTTTCATGTATTGGTCAGCCCAGAATTCGAGAGCAGCAGGGATTTTTACTACCCACCCCGCGCCTCTCAAGAGATCATCCTGTATGACCGTGCCGGCCAGCCCTACCGAAAAGAAACCCGCTATGCGCGCATCTCCCTGGTGCCGATGGCGTTTGTTTCGGTGCGCGATCGACTTATGGAAAACAAACCCGCCCTGCCGGAGCAGCCAGCCTCCTTGATGATGGCCCTGGTACGCGAAGAAAAACCGGAGTTGGTCATCAACCTGCCCGACGCGAATATCAGTTGGAAAGGGGTCCAGCTCGACATGATGCCGGCTCGCTTAGCCCTCTATACTTTTTTCGCCCTCCTGAAGAAAAAAAGCGATTGTCGAGGCAAAAGCTGCCGGTCATGCGACGACTGTTTTCTGCAGCTCAGCGATGTCCTGGACGAACAGGAGAGTATCACCTCGTTGTATCGCAAAATCATGCGCGACAAGTACATCGATGAAATGAGCGATACCGGCATTACCGGACTGACCGCCGAGAACTTCAACATGTACAAATCGAAGATTCACCGGGATTTGGAAAGGCGTTTCGGCCCTTATGAACTGACGCAGCTCGAAATCATTTCGGCTGGCAGGCGGCCGAACACACGCTATGGGATCAGTCTGGACCAATCACAGGTACGCGTTATCATCTGATTTGACACGGGCAACACGACAGCGCCATCGAAAAGAACTCGGCAACGTTGCACTTGTTTTACATAATAGTTCCTTCAGGCATTATGTGACCAAAAGGACCCTACCTGAAAGGAACACGATATGCGACTTGATTTTCATAATGCCCCAGAAGTCCTCACTGTAGCAGAAGCGGCAACTCTTCTGCGCGTCAACCAAACGAACATCCTCGATTCGCTGGCGGGCAACCAACTCCCTGGCCTCGAAGTTGCCAAAGGCGACTGGCGCCTGAGCAGAGATCGGCTGATGGCTTTACTTGATGTTTCCACATCTGCTTCACGCGACGACAACAAGGTGGGCGCTTTCGTGCAGAAGTCATTTGACAGACTGTTGGCGAAGGGTCAACTCCCGGTGGAAGAACTTCACCGCCTGCAGAATGCGACCTATTGCAAAAAAACCTTCGGGGTCAATTATCCGGTACTGCGAATTTTTGACCGGTCATTGCCGTTGGCGCAGCAGCGTGTTGTCAAAAGCTACCCGCGCTACTGGAGCAAGGTGTTCGGTGGTAAGTATCTGGTCACCAGCGAATGGTACGAACGACATCGCAAACCCTTTGCGGCCTGGGTCGATACCGTCTCACATGACGAGGAGGGATAAATGTCAGAGTTCAAGCTGGTTGTCTTCGATCTCGAAGGAACGTTGTTCAAACAATCCTACACGTTGCTGGGCGGTAAAAGTTTCCAAAGTGCCTGGGGCGCTTTATGTGCCAGTCTTGGACCCGCAGCGGAACAGGAAGACTTGGCCAACGGCAAACGTTTCTATGCCGGAAAATATCCCGGATATTCGTCATGGGTGGCCGACACAATCCGCCTGCATCAGCGTTATCAGTTGCATCGCCACTGGTTCGACAAAGTAATTAATTCGGTTGAATATCACAATGGCGTTACCCAAACTTTGGCGGCTTTACATGAAGCCGGCATAACCACGGCGGTTGTGTCCGGTGGGCTTAAAGCTCTTGCCGACCGCGTGGTTCTTGATCACGGTGTGTCGCACTGTTTCGCGGCCGCCGAATATTTCTGGGGGCCAGACGGCTTGATTCGGTGCTGGAATATCCTGCCCACAGATTTCGTCCACAAGCGCTCGGCGGTGGAAATGCTCTTGAAGGATCTCGGTATCTCCCGAGAGCAATGTGCCTTCATTGGTGATGGCAGAAACGATGTGGACGTAGCCTGTTATGTCGGCCGGGCTATCGCGTTCAACCCTCACCAGGAATTACGCAACTGTTGCGAAATCATTGTCGAACAAAAACCTGGCCAGGAGGACTTACAGTCGGTGCTGCCGTATCTGCTCGGTGCCTCGGAGAAAGGAGCCTGCGCATGAACAATACAGGTGGCAAACAGGTCGTACTTCGGGAATTTGCCCGCTACATGGCGGGACGGTATCGGCTTGGCTACAACTATTTAGCGTTGTATTGGGCCGCCGTGCTTTTCGAGGGGATTATCTGGCAGAAATCCGGTTTGCAGCAAGGGCTGCGCGCCGACAGGTACCCGGAAGGCAAGGAGCCTAACCTTTATGCGATGATCAAGGACCTAACAGAGGAGCAACTGTGCGATGACAGCATCTGGCGTCATCGGCAGGTATTTCCACGATTTATCTATCGCAGGGCCAATCAACCCCGCATCGCCGAAATCAAAACAGTACGGGATGTGCGGGCGCGCCTGGATAACTTCAGGTTTCTGCGCAACCGGATCATGCACGATCTTTCGATCAATGTGCTGGAAGAAGAATTCATGCCGCACAATTGCGATGAGTTCATCTGTTACGTTTGGAGTGAATTGGCGCCGGAGTCTTTCGCGAAAGCTCTCAAGAACTGGCGACCACAAGACGGTGGCCGCCCGCTGCAGGCACTGTCGCAAATCTCTGCGGATTATATGGTGCGCGTCGTCGACGAAACCCGCATAAAAGTCAGTGCGGAGGAATTCAACGGCATCCATGCCAGGGATTTTGACAACCTGTTCCACTTGCGCGATACACTTCTGGCACTGCAGGCTCAACTCGAACACTGGTTGCCTAGACATGCTGGACATCTTGCCACGGATATTTTAACAACCATCGACACGACCAGCGCCTATATCTGGATGCCCCTGGTGCAGAAAGATAAGAAAGTCGACGGAGTCGGCAAAGGGGTATGGGACTGCTCGGTTTCGATCCTTGCCACACCACTTGACTTCAGAATTTACATGGACTTCGGCGGCCGTGCCCGTGACGAGCGTGAAGAATTCTATAATTTCCTTGCCAGCGAGGATTATGCAGACATTTATGAGCGCAGCATGGCGGGGAACGGTTGGCAAGTTTTTGATGTCGACTGGTACAGCGCCCTCCACAATCAGC
>JBLRXB010000180.1:0-4328 GCA_047920915.1 Kiritimatiellia bacterium | reverse complement strand
CCGGGGATTGATATCAAGCTTAAGAACACGTTCCACGACCCTCATTGAACGCTCACATGTAACACGCAACCCATTGATAAACCGCGCCTCAATGCCCTCTTCCTTCATACCACGGGAAATCTCTTTCCCACCGCCATGCACAATAATCACCTTCATGCCCACGCACTCCATGAAGGTAATATCCTCCAGAACACGCTCCACGTGCTCAGGATCCTCCATCGCGGCACCACCTAATTTCACCACCACGATGGCATTGCGAAATCGCTGAATGTAGGGTAATGCCTCAATCAATACTGCTGCTTTACTCGTTGCCTGATCCATCTTGTCCCCCTCTAAGCTACCGGTCATCCTGTATCGGAAAGTCCGGAAACATCATTACGTCATATATTCGGCATTGATCCGGACATAATCATAACTGCAATCACACGTGTAAACCGTTTCCTCTGCCGCCCCCAAATGAAGATCCACGCTAATCTCAAAGGCCGGACGCGCCACAATGGTCTCCAGGTCGGCAAACGCGGCCACGGGTTGACCGGCACGGACAGCCATCAATTCATCAAACGAAACATCGAGCAAATCTGGATCGAGCTTCGCCCCGGCGTATCCCGCCGCACAAACGACTCGTCCCCAATTCGGATCGCCGCCGAACCACGCCGTCTTGCACAACATGGAATTGGCAATGGCACGCGCCACCAGTAAGGCATCTGCGGCATTCACCGCGCCCTTGGCCGTAATCGTAATAAAGCGCGTTGCCCCTTCCCCATCCTTGACAATCAAACGCGCCAACTCCGCAGCAACATAGCGCACCGCCTCACAAAAAGCCGCCCAGGCCGGATGCGTCGCATCCAACGCCACGCCGCTGGCACCATTCGCCATCAGCAAAACCGTGTCATTTGTGCTTGTGTCTCCATCAATGGTTATGCGGTTGAACGAACGCTCCACCGCAGCACCGAGACACACTTGCAAATCCGCAGCGGGCACCGCTGCATCCGTTGTAATAAACGCCAGCATCGTTGCCAGATTCGGCGCAATCATCCCAGCCCCTTTCGCCATGCCCCCTACACGCACCGTCATGCCATCAACCCTGAATGAGGCACCGGCCTGCTTCGGCACGGTATCCGTCGTCATGATCGCACGCGCGGCCGATTCACCTCCATCGGGCGTGAGCGCCTGTACCGCCAACGGCAACGCCGCCGCAATTTTTTCCACCGGTAGCTTTTTCCCGATCGTTCCTGTCGAACAAATGGCAACCATCTCGGGGGAGACACCCAGCGCACTGGCAGCAGCATCGGCAACGCGGGCATTGGCAGTCACCCCCTCTGCACCGGTACAAGCATTGGCACAACCACTGTTAATCACGACACCTTGAGCCATACCGCGCTGCACCAGTGCACGACACCAACGCACCGGTGCCGCCTGCACCGCATTACGCGTAAAGACACCCGCCACCGTTGCCGGTAATTCGGTATATAGAACAGCCAGATCCTCAGCAGATGCTTTGATGCCCGCAAACACACCACAGGCCTGCCAACCAATCGGATGCGTGACACCACCTGCCCCTGTAATACATTCCATAAACGCCCCTCCGTTCAACACAATCAAATCAGTGCGATTCATGCGCCAGACTGCCCACGTAGCCTTGCATCACCTTCTCCACACCAATAATGCTCGATTCTTGCAATAATGCATCCGCATATGCACGCATTTCCTTGATCGAGCGATTCACAATGCATTGCTGGACTTCCGGCAAATAATGCGGATCAACACTCAACTGCCGGATGCCGATCCCGATAAAAAAGGGAACGTATCGTGTGTCATGTGCCATCTCTCCACATACGGAACAAGGAATGCCGGCCTTGGCTGCTGCCGCAGCGATACGAGCCAATCCACGCAACACCGCCGGGTGATGCGGACAATAATAATCCATTACCGACGTATTGTTACGGTCCACCGCCAGCATGTACTGGATAAAGTCATTCGTCCCGATCGAAAAGAAGTCTGCCTCGGCCGCAAACGCATCTGCCAACTCCACGGTGGAAGGCAATTCGACCATCATGCCAACGCGCGGAACCTCGAATGGCCGATCATACTCATCCGACAGATCGCGGGCCATTTTGTGAACCGCATCCCGCGCCTGCCGGAACTCATCCAGTGAACAAATCATGGGGAACATGATGTGCATGCCCGGCGTGTCCACACCAGCACGTAAAATGGCACGAACCTGCGGATGCAAGATGTCGCGGTGCAGTAACGTCAGCCGCGTCGAGCGAAGCCCCAGCGCTGGATTCGGCTCTGGCGGCATCTCCAGATACGGCAGCATCTTGTCGCCCCCAGCATCCAACGTGCGCAGATACACCACCCGCTTATCCATTTGCTGCAGCAATTTGGAATAAACCATAAATTGCTCCTCTTCCGTCGGCAGGGACGCACGCACAAGAAAAGGAAACTCCGTACGATATAAGCCAACCCCTTCTGCACATAGGTCCAACGCCAGCTTCAACTCGGAAAGCAAATTAATGTTCGCCAGCAGGGTTACGCGCGTACCGTCCTTGGTTTCGGTCCGCTCCAGCATCAAGGCCCGACTCTGCTCGGCCTTCTTCCGCAAGGCCTCGCGCTCCTTGAACTTGGCGAGAATATCGGATCCCGGATTCACGTAGGCATTCCCACCGTCTGCATCCAGCAGCACCGGAACCCCATCTGCCACATCGTCCAGCAAGGCACTATCGGTTACAATCATGGGAATCGATAAAGCCCGCACCACAATCGAAATATGCGACGTGACCCCACCCCCGCACAAAACGATACCGGCAACATCTCCCAGTGTAATCATCAGAATATCGGAAGGAAGTAACTCGCTTGCCAATACTACGCCGCCATGCCAATCCTGGCGTCCGCGGTCCGTACGCCCATCCAAGTGCCGTAATACCCGTAAGGCCAGATCAGCAATATCATCAGCCTTTTCCCGGACATACTCATGCTTACTCGCCGCAAAAACCTTCATGTACTTGAACGCCGCGAGTGACACGGCCTTCGTTGCCGGACTCCCGGCCTCTATGGCCTCATACATACTATCCGTAAACATGCGATCCTTGAGCATCATCATGTGAGCCTCGAAAATCAATGCAGCAACCTCTGGCAACTTCTTCTCCAAAGCCTGTTGCATCTCCCGCAACTCATCTGCGGTTCCGCCCAAAGCCGCATCCAACGCCTTGGCATCACCAACCCCCGATTCCTCATCACGATATTGTGCCAGGATGCTCGCGGCTGGCTTGCGCACAAAATGCACCGCAGGCCCAAGGGCATAACCAGGCGATGCCATACGTCCTTTCACAAGCGTCGCCTGCTCCCGTGGCTTTTCGCCCACATCCACAGCCACTTGCAAACTTGCAATTTGCAGCAAGGTTCGCGCCGTCTCAATCGCGGCCGCTAACTGCGCCGTCAGCGCACGCATCGCCTGCACCTCCGCATTCCGGAAGCGATACCGATCCCGACGTTGCACGGCCAATACCCCGATTTTCTCTGTGCCACGCAAAATCGGCACACCCAGAAAAGACTCGAATGGTTCCTCGCCCAAGGCAGGGAAGTAATGAAAATCAGGGTGCTCACTGGCACGTTCCACACAAATGGGACGCAGCTCTTTCATGACCTTCCCGACAAGACCATCACCCACGGCAAGACTGATCTGCCCCACTGCATCAGCACGCAAACCATGGGTCGATCGCAATACCAAACGCTTCGTTTGATCTTCGTACAGGTAAATCGAACAAACTTCTGCATCCAGATGCGCTGCCACCATCACCACCGCACGATCCAAAAATCCTTGTAAATCACTACTTTCCGACAATATCGAACTGATCGCACCGATATCTGCCAGTAACGTGAAATGATCCTCTATTCGTTGTGCACACATGTATAAAACCTCAAGAAACGCAAGCCATAATGTAGCTTTGCATGATGCCGGAATTCCCCCTTTCGTGCAACAACCGTTTCTCACCAACCGCGGTTTCAGAACGCCTTTCAATATCGGCACCGAGCTGATTTGGACCAAAACAGCCATCCGCCTGCATCTCCAAATGCCTATCGCTCCTTTTCAGCACCAAACTTTTTACTAATTATAGCGAAAAAAAATACGATATTTGACTTAAATCAAGGTGCGCGGGCTCCCAAGGCAATACGATGGCGTCAACTTCAACAGGGAAGACAACAAAGGAGCGTATGATGAGCAATGCACAAAACGACAACAAGGGTATCCCCTTGCATATCAATACCGTCGTCGATTACGCCAATGGCGCCGTCGTAAGCAAGACCCTACTGGACAAGAAGGCAGG
>JBLRXB010000179.1:0-4357 GCA_047920915.1 Kiritimatiellia bacterium | reverse complement strand
CGTTGCAGTGGGATTCCAAGCTGCGTGTCTTTACGACACGAGATAATTCACCATAGTGGGAAGGAGAGTAGCCGTTCAGCAGATACCGAGCCTCTTCCTCTGGCCCGGTTTTTTCGTTGCATTTGCTGTTGAGAGTTTAGGCTACTCGCTTTATACTTGTGCGCATGCAAGTTGAATCAGGGATTGTGCAGGAACATTTTGATATTGGTAGCGGCTATCGTCGGTTGACGTTATCGGCTCCGTCCGTTTGCCCGCAGGTCAAGCCGGGGCAATTTATCCATTTGCGTGTTCCCGGTCTGGGGGAATCGCTTTTGCGGCGTCCTTTCAGTATTTACCGTGCAGAAGGTGGGTCCCTCTCTATTTTATATAAGCAAGTGGGGCAGGGGACACGGGAGTTGGCGCGATTGCCGGTGGGGTCAAAGACTGACTTTATCGGTCCATTGGGTAATGGATTCCCGCTGCCGGCGCCAGAAGGCGCTACGCCCGTGCTAGTGGCGGGCGGCTACGGTGTTGCCCCGCTGTATCTGCTGGCGCGCAATCTTGATCGTAAAGGCGTTGTGTTTGTGGGGGGGCGGAAGTCCGAGGACTTGCTTTGTCTGGAGGATTTTCGTGGAATTGGCTGGCAAGTGGAGGTTACGACGGAAGATGGCAGTGCCGGTCTGCAGGGGCGCGTGACGGATGCGCTGGATCGTTGGTTGCCGGATGCTGGTCGTGTTGTTCTGTATGCGTGTGGTCCTGATGGTATGCTCAAGGCGCTTGATGAGCGCATGATTCGTTTGGGTCTGCCGGGGTGGCTTTCTTTGGATAAACATATGGGCTGTGGTGTGGGTGCTTGTCTGGCTTGTGTGCAGCGGGTGCATACCGATGATGGATGCACGTGTTGGAAGCGTGTTTGCTGCGACGGTCCGGTATTTGCGGTAGGCGAGATTGACTGGGAATTCGGCAAGGAAGCACAATGAGTATTTCGGTCGATATGTCTGTGGAAATTGCCGGGATCAAGATGCGCAATCCGGTTATGGTGGCCTCGGGCACGTTCGGGTACGGTGTTGAGTATGCGGAGATGGTTGACCTCAACCAGCTTGGGGCTGTGGTGGTCAAGGGTATTTGCATGGAGCCCTGCGATGGGAATGTGCCGCCACGCATGGTGGAAGTGCCGTCGGGACTGGTGAATGCGATTGGATTGCAGGGGCCAGGCGTCAAGGGGTTTGTCAACAAGTACCTGCCTTTCTTGCGGCAGTTCGATACGCCGGTGCTGGTGAATATCTGGGGGCGTACGATTGATGAGTACGGAGACGTAGCTGCGGCTTTCGATGCAGTCGAGGGTATTGCTGGTTTGGAATTGAATATTTCCTGTCCCAATGTAAAGGCGGGCGGCATTGCTTTCGGTACAGATTTGAAGATGGCGGCCAAGGTGATATCGACGGTGCGTCAACGCACGAAGCTCCCGTTAATTCCCAAGCTTTCCCCGAATGTTGCGGGGATGGGTGCTTTTGCGAAGATGGCCCAGGACGAGGGCGCCGATGCGATTTCTCTTATCAATACCTTACCGGCGCTTGTGATCGATGTGGAAACGCGTCGGCCGGTGTTGAGCAATGGTGTGGGTGGGTTGTCGGGGCCGGGGATTCATCATTTTGCGGTCAAGCAGGTGTGGGATGCCGCGCGGGCAGTATCGATCCCGATCATAGGGATGGGTGGGATTTATGAGCCTGAGGATGCTATCCGGTTTTTGCTTGCCGGTGCTTCTGCCGTCGCCGTGGGAACGGCCAACTTTAGCGACCCGGGAACAGCAGCACGTGTGATTGATGGCATTTCTGCCTATTTGCTCCGACATGGTTACAGTTCGGTGCGGGAGATTGTCGGTTCGCTGCAATATGGACAGGGTCGGTGATGAAGCGTCGGATTCTTGTTGTTGTGCTGGCGACGTTATTTGTAGTTGGTACGATCGTGCGCATCGTGCATTTCCCGTTCCGTGCATCAGCCGTGAAGCGCGTGATTCCGGCGCATGCGGTCTGGATGAGTCGGCATGTGGCACCTGCGGAACGGGTGCTGGCGCTTTTGGGAGATGGTGCCCTGGACCCGGTTTTATCTGCGATGGGTATGCCGGAAGAACATCCGGGCGCGGCCTTGGCTGCGGATGCAGGGTTGCGTTGGCTCATCAACACGCTCGGGCAGCGTTATGTGACGACAGCATACGTGGAGTCGTTCGGGACTCGTGCAGGCCCCGCTTTTATCGTAAGTGCCTGGGTGGGTGGTTTGTACACGCACTTGGCGCGTTTGGGATTTCTGGATGCGGCATTTTCGGGGTTTGTTGTTGAAAAGGTTGATGTCAACACGCGCATATGGCGCGGATATTTTCCTGATTTGCCACCCGGCTTTGCGTACATTTCCTTTGGTATTTATGAGGGGGTCATGTTTGGTGTTGCGAGCGAAGATCCGCTTGGTGCCGTGTTGCTGGACCGGGTGATGCAACGCCAGGCGCGATCGGTTTCTGCGGATCATCTTGAACAACACGATGAGGTGTTGGCGCTTGCAATCCCTGATCGCGCTCTTCTTCGGGGTTATCGAGGAAAATCGTTATGGTTGGCACCCATGCTGGAGGCTGGTGGTACCATGGCGGTTCATGGGTTCGTGTCTGGTGGCGTGCTGCTAGATGGAGATATGCTCGATGCGTCTGGATTGCGCGATATGTTACCCCTGGTGGAATCTCGTTCATCCGTGCTTGTTGGTGCGGCTGCGCCAACCGTTTTGGGTTTGATGCGGCAATTTCCTTTGGATCCGGCACTACTCGAGCTGGCAGATCTGGTGCATGTGCATGCAGGCGGTAACAAGGAAGATGCGGCGGTTTTGGCGTGGATCACCAATTGGGAGCATGGGGGGCGGGTTTTTCGTCTGCGCGTGCCCGCGGTCGCGTTGGCGATGGAGACAGCTACGGATTTGGCGGCGGATGAGATCCTCGCGTTGATCCTTTCGCGGATGAATCGTCGTTACAATGTATCCTGGGGGCAAGAAGCATACGGAGATCGAGGTGTGCGTGCTCTTGTTCCGTCGCCGGGCTTGTGGTACGGGCGATTGTCGTCCGGGGAACGATTGGGGTTTGCGGTTTGGAATGGGTTGGCGTTTCTGCATAGTAGTGCGGCTGCACTGGACACCCTGCTGGGTTCTTTGGAACAAAATGCCGCTTTGGATCCCTATGCATTGCCCGCGGGAACGGGGCTTTTGGTACGCGCAGATCTGCCGGCCGCCGGGGTGGTCTTGCGCATGGGATTTTCCAGTTATGTGCTATGGCAAGCAATGGAGGGCCGGGCTCGTGATCAAGGACGGGAGACGTTTGTTCGTCAAGTGGCCGATCTTCTTGGGGCATATGCAATATTGGATGGTGAGCTGGTTAGCGTACCGGGAGGGGACAAGGGCGTTTTTCGCATTCACCGGTTAGCGGGAGAGAAGTAAAATGTCTCCCCGTCACCGGAAAACGAAATATACGCGTGGTCGCTGGATGATAGAGCGCGAGCGCTGTGGTATTCCGGCGGGTACTCCACCTCCCGCCGAGTTGGTATGTGCCGACATGGAGGCTGGTGTTCAGGACGTTTTTGCGAATTTAGGATTAACCGAGGTGGCTTGGACGGCTCAGTTGGTTGAAGAATGGGCCGGGATTGTGGGGGCTCAGTTGGCCTTGCATACCAGACCTGGACGCATGAACGGGAATAAACTTGTGGTATATGTTGACAGTTCCGTTTGGTTGCACGAACTCAACCGCTACGGGTTAAAGGGTATGTACGAAAAGGTGCAGCAGCATTGCGGGCGTTCAAAGGTGGGGGGGATACAATTGCAGTTGGATCCGGATTTGCGTTCTTGATGCTGGATTTGGATCTTACTGGTCATCCCAGCGCGCTTCCAGAATCTGCTGGAAGGTTCGTTGGTTGAGTCCCATGTCCATGGCGCGCGATGCGTAGTGGCGCGCACGATCGCGCGCCGACAAGCCAAACAGGTCTGCATAGATGGCGGCCCCGAAAGCGATCTCCATACGTTGTCTAGCCGTGATGTCGCGCGAGTCGATATAGCGGTCGACCAGCTTGAGCATTTGTGGTGGTTGTATGGACGACCATGGTACCGGGTTCTTTTCTCCTTGCACGAGAAGGCCGCGAACGGATGCTCCGGTTATGTCGCGTGCAGCGGCCCCGAAGCCGTATCCCCAGGAGAAAGGGCTGGCCTCGATACCGAGAATCATGTTTGTTTTCATGGCGGCCAGGAAGCGATGCCGTTCGAGCACGATGCGGAAGGCCTCGCGTCCGTCATCGGTGGTGAACTCATTTTCACGCTGCTGGAGTTGTTCATATGCCGGGATGAAATCGTTTTGATC
>JBLRXB010000178.1:0-4430 GCA_047920915.1 Kiritimatiellia bacterium | reverse complement strand
CTGTTCCTGTCTGGTATTGGGCTGGTGGGGCAATGGGTGGTGTTTTGCTGTGCGTGATAGCCGTCTTGATTATCCGTATGGGGGCAGCATCTTTTACGGCGATTGTATTGGCTGGTCAGATTTTTGGTGGTCTATTGATTGCGCATTACGGTTTGATGGATACGCCAGCACAGCACCTGACGCCAGTACGGATTCTGGGGGCCTTACTCATGGCGTTGGGTGCCACGATGGCCGTTTTGGGGAAGGTCCCCGGCTTGGGTTAGGGTGTTGGTGGTATTGGTTTGATTGCGGGGGAGTGCCGGATCTCAATGTGTTTGCGCAGAGATTGGATATATTCGGCCAGTGCTTCGGCGCGGTGATTGCGGCGCATGACGCTAATAATGTCGTCGGCGGTTGCCTCTCTGGCGTCCTCGCGTTCCAATACCTGAATGATGTGGAGTCCGGCAGACGTCTGGACGATAGGACCGATTTCTCCGACCGGCTGTGAGAATATGGCGCGATCGAATGCGGGGTCGCCGCGGTCTTTGATGATAACGCCCAGATCGCCGCCTCTTGCGGCGGTGCCATCCTGCGAGATCATGTTGGCGGTTTGTCCGAAGTCGGCACCATCCAGCAATCGTTTGCGGGTGTCTTCTAGATTGGTTTTGATTCGATCCGAGGCAGCGGGGTCTGCATTTGGTGCCAGACCCAGGAAAATGTGGCGTGCGCGCGCGCGCGCCGGCATGGTGCGCAAATTCGGGAAATTTTCAAGGTACGCTTCGATTTGTGCTTGCGAGGGTAGTTGGAATGGGGGCAGGACGTTGGCAAGAAGCTTTTCGATTGTGAGTCCTGCGATGACTTCGCGGCGCAAGGAGTCTGTTCCTTCATAAAACATGCCGGATGGCGGGGTTCCTTGATCCTTGGATCGGGTTTCGAGTTCGCGCAAGGCGGTTGCTATGTTTTCTTCGGCGGGTTCAATTCCGAGCCGACGGGCTTCCGTCAGCAGTAATTCGCGTCGGATAAAATCATCAACGATGGCGGCAAACGTGCGGCGTTCGATGAGGGCGACTTGTTCGGGGTCCATCCCTTGTGGAGGGGGGCCACCGAGGCGCAATTCCACTTGGCGGACGGCTTGTCCGTATGTGAGGTCATTGCCGTCGATGCTAATGAGGATTTCATCTGGTTGCAGCCGGATAAGTCCGTTATCGGCATTTGCGGGCGCGTCTTGCTTCTGGCCCGAGCAGCCCGAGAGCGCAACAACCGTGAGGCAGATGGTCGTTCCAAGATATTTTGCAAACATGGTATGTCCTTCCCTGAAATGATGTAGTTGGTTCATGCTACCGGATGTTTTTGGCGAATACACGCCAAAAAGATATGGAAAAATATCAAAGGGGAGTTGACAGTATAAACACAGATCGATAGTATTTGCTGCTACTTGCAATTCCGGCGTAGCTCAATGGTAGAGTAGGTGACTGTTAATCACTTGGTTGCTGGTTCGAGCCCAGCCGCCGGAGCCATTCGACTCGAGATGCTATTGCATGCCTCGCGCATGGCAAGCCAATCATTTCTTCGGATCGCACCCGTGTAAACAGGTGGTTCTGTTCCCGGTTTATTTAGGCCATGCATGACGCGGCCGATGTGCAAATCACCGGTACGGTTCCATTGTGGCTTTGGTTGCGGCCCATATACAATCTTTTGGTCTTGTTGTCGGCTCATTTGTGGGTAATGATTATCAACGGTAATGCGATTTACCCTTCAAATATAATTATCAATGCAGGGGGGTATGGTGGTGAGCATAAGGCTGGCTTGTCGGCTGTACAAGCGAGGCATCGTGCTGATGCTTCTGGCTTTTGTGTCGGGATGTGCCACGTATCAACAGACGGCCAATGTGCAGCTGGCGCGATTTAACCAGGGCCATAGCGATTCTGCGATCGCATATTTTACTACCAGGCAGCATGGCATAAACAAGCAGTTGTATCTAGCAGAAGCTGGTCGACTAAAAATGCTGGAAGGCGATTTTGCGGGGAGTCATGGGCTATTCGAGCGTGTGATCGATGTTATCTTTGATGTACGTGAAGGAGCGATGATTCGCTTGCAGGATGTTGGGGGTGGTGCGCTCGCCGCGACGTTTCTCGATGATCGGAGTCGTCCCTATAATTTGCCGGCATTTGAAAGTGTTCTTGTTTTTCAATACCAGTCGTTGAATGCGTTGTTCATGGGTAACCCCGAGGCTGCCGCCGTGGAGGCCCGTCGTGCCGTTGCGGCCCAGGATCTGGTTTTGGAAAGATACGAGCGTGAAGTCGAGCGGGCTCGTGAGCTTGCGGTGCAGGAGGGTTCCGATGGCGTTGTTGACACGCTGGATGATTACTTTGTGCGAATCGGCCCTGTTCTCGGTCGTGCCAAGAGTGGTTTCCAGAATCCTTTTGTGTGGTACTATTCGGGGTTGATGTATGAATTGCAGGGTGAGCCCGATAATGCCTATATTGCATACAAGAAAGCCTGGGAGCTGTCTCCCGACAATGCATGGGTGCAGCGTGATCTGTTGCGGCTGGCAGAGCGGCAGAATCCGCAAGAGTGGGGCGCGTTCAAGGAGCAATTTGACTTGGGAGCGCGCGTTCGTTTGCGTGGCGCCACGGGCGAGATCATTATTTTCTACGAGGAGGGGTTGATTTCGCAGCGACACTCGGTTGTGTTCCCAGTGTTACTCGGTTCAACCTTCCATAATATAAGCTACCCTGTATATCAGGATGGTCCCTATCAGCCTATGCAGATTCGTGCAACCTTGCGTCCGGGGTCGGAAATCGGCGATCTTATGCCATTAGCTTACTTGCAGTCACTGGCGTATCACGATTTAAAAATGCGTCTGCCTGCCATACAGGTGCGGAATATCAGTCGAGCCGTCTCGCGTGAGGTTGCCCGCTCAATCGGCCGCAATTCCGATGATGCCCTCTTGGATTTTATTTTGTCGCTTTGGGCGATGGTATCGTTTGTATCTGAGCGTGCCGACACGCGGGGCTGGTACAGCTTGCCGATGGGGGTGCAGATGTTGCGGTCGTATGTTGCTGCAGGCGACCATACGCTGGTGTTGCAGCGCGATGGTGGTGGGGATAAACTTGAGATACCATTACAATTGTTGCCAGGCGAGCAGAAGCTTGTCTGGGTGGCCGATCTGGGGTTGCGAAGATCGTGGGCGGTTGCATCGCTCACGCATGCCGGTTTAGCCGCTACGCATGTTGATTAGCGGCTTGCGCGACGTGATGTTCTGCTGGCATGGCGCGGGAGACAATCCTTGGTCGTGGCTTGTCTGGAAGGGGAGGTTTATATGGATTGCATGGTTGAAAAAACGGAGTACAATAGTGCTGTATGTATGGCGTGTGCGGCTGTGCAGTTGTTACGGTTCTGCAACGATCAAAAGGAGGGGTATTGTGCGTAAAGAAGTTCGTTTCGGTGTGCTCGCAATGGTTGTCGTGATCTGTTGCTCGTATTCTCTGGCGTGGGGGCAGATGTTGCCATCGCATGGTGCCAGCGCGGCGGGGCGAACGCCGGTGCTGATTGCGGGGCATGTACCCGCACAGACGGGCTATGTGTTTACGAACGACTTGGGCCTTGCTCTGGTTTACGGCCCCTCTCCAAGGGAAAATCTATTCAAGGAGAAGCTGGGTTTTGCTGTTCATGCCACTTTTCCCATGCACCCGCAATTTGGTTTGCGGCTTAGTACAGGTTTTGAGCGTTTTGCGGCAAAGCGACCTGGCGTGGATGGCGAAGTGATACCGCTTGGTCTTTCGTTCCTGCTGGGCTTTCCGGGGGCGGATCGCATCCCCGTCGGATTAGAACTGGGGTTACAGTACCAATTTGTTGATTACGAGGATGCGCGGGGTGACTTTGATAATGCGTTTGGGGGTGTTGTCGGTCTTTTGTATGAGCCTCGATTGGCCGACAGTGTGTCGTTCGGCTTTGGTGTGCGGTACGGTTTCGACATCTCACAGAGTGAAAATGATGCCGGGGAAGAACTTTCGCTAGAAGGTTTTGACGTTCGATTGTCGGTGCGGTTTAGTTTGTAACGTACACAATGATGGGGGTGTTATGCAGCAGATCACGCGCGCGATTCTTTTTGTGGTTATTATTCTGTCGGCAGGTCTCGCGATGGGGCAGGAGGTCGTGCACGAAGACCCTACGCGGGGCAGTGCGCCAGAACTGGATGCGTTTCGCGCCAGGGTTGCAGCTAGTCATCCGGGGTTGGAACTGGATGTCGACGTCGGGAACGTTGCGGTTCCGTCTGGTTCGCATGAGCAGGCGGCTGCAGCTCGGATCGCTGTGTTTGTAAAAAACCAGACGACGATCGCGGCATTTAATGATGAAGTGGATCCGTTGCGCGATGTGATCGGTGCCAGTCTGGCTGGGTCGAATCTCGCGGTAATAGATGCGGCTGATGTTGTGGCCGGATTCCATCG
>JBLRXB010000177.1:0-4450 GCA_047920915.1 Kiritimatiellia bacterium | reverse complement strand
CTGGCTCGATGTACCGACACATGCCCGTACCGTCGCATGCCAAATGGCCCAATTGCACCTGGATGCAGCCTGAGAAAATGAGATTTTTTTAGTTTATTGTTAAAATATGCTCGCCAAAAATATACGCATTGTATATTACACATGTTGTATAGAAAGGAGCCTATAGAAATCATGACACCTCCAGAGAAAAGTAAACAGGAAAGATTAGAGCTATCAACGGCCGAACGATTTGGCAAACGCCTCCGCTTATGGCGGCGGGCTGAAGGGCTTCCGTTAAAGCGGGTTTCTCATGACCTTGACGTATCCGTATCGGTTGTCAGTCAATGGGAACGTGGCCTACGGTTTCCTTCGGTCAAGAATCTTGATCGCATTGCACAATACATGGATATTCCGGTATGCAGTCTTCTGTATGAAGGCAGGAGCGAGTGTCCACATCGTAACCGCGACTAGTAAACGCAACTGGGAATGTGCGCCATTCGGGTCCACCCGCAGGTGGACCTTTTCCTTTGACATTGCGCTGGCGCACGCTGGCGCTTATATTTGGCCATTATGGCACTCGAAATTGAGCGTAAATTCCTGATTGCACATATTCCGCCCGATATCGAGTCGTGGCAGGAGATCCAGCAGGCCTATCTGCAAGCTGACCCCGAGCGCTCTGTCCGTGTACGTATCACCTCAGGACCCAATCGTTCCCCTGTCGCACACATTGCCATCAAAGGGCCCGCCGAACCGGGACACTTCTCCCGGCACGAGTTCGAATATGAGATTCCCGTGCAAGATGCACAAATCATCATGCCCTTCTGTGACCATCCCCCGGTTCAAAAAAAACGCCACTACTATACCTATGCCAATCGCAGGTGGGAACTGGACGAATTCATGGGGGCGAATGCCGGACTGCTGATCGCAGAAATCGAACTTGCGTCTGAAACCGACGCAATAGCACTACCACCCTTCGTCCAGCAAGAAGTCACCGGCGATCCACGTTATTTCAACCTTTCCCTGGCATATCATCCCTTTTCAATGTGGTAACAACGCGAAAGGAGCAAACATGGTCACACATATCGTCCTATGGAAACTCAAAGACCGGGAGAGTCTTTCTGCCGTCGAAGCCGAACTATCCTCACTGCGGGATCGCGTTCCGGGAATCGAGCAACTAGCGGTGGGAATGCCACCATCTCCCGATGGCCCGATGGCAGACATATCACTTTACACCGAATTCACATCCTGGGAGGACTTGAAAGCCTATCAGGTACATCCAGAACACCAGAAAGTCGTCGCGTTTCTTAAACCGCTGGTTGCGGAAAGGCACGTATCCGATTACGAATCATAAAAAAAGGCTTGATCGAGATCTCGATCAAGCCTTGTGGATCAAACACAACATTTACTCATATTTGACCGAGCAACCATATGCACGGGTATCCGTAGTTTCAACGGCTTGGCCGGCCAGCACAGCGGTCACGGCGGCTTGCACGTAATTCTCCGCCCGCTCGATATCATCGGAATTGGTTGAGCGGATGCTGTCGATAGCCCCTTGGTAGACGACCTTGCCTTCGGCATCAATCACAAACATGTGGGGCGTGGTGCGGGCACTGTAGGCACGCCCAACATCGCCACTCTCATCCAAGAGTACAGGAACCTGTACCTTGGCAGCCTCCATGCGCTGTAACCAGACGGACTTGGTAAAGTTCCCTTGTTTACCCGCAGCAGACGAGCAGATCGATAACCAGACGACGCCCTTCGCTTTCATTTCAGCCTGCAAAGCTTGCATGGCACCCGGCTCATAAAACTTTTTCACGAATGGACAATCATAATTCGTCCACTCGAGCACCACAATACGACCACGATGCTCACGCAAGGTATGCGAATTGCCATGCACATCACTCAGGGTAAAATCGGGAGCCTCAGACCCCGTCTCAACAGCGGCACTCGCAACATTCTGCCATCCCGCCAACAACACACCAGCCACAGCTACACCCATCGTCAGCATCTTACGCATCAGCTTCCTCCTTGTGATTTGCGGATTCATTCCGCGATTACAGCTCTTTTCTCTTCTTCCCAGCCGCCCGAATGGAGCAGCACTTTCCAACCCGTCGATGGAACCAGATCAGCGGATTCCTCTAGCTGCGGCAATAGCAGCGTAACCCGATCCCTGAACGGTAAACACAGGTCCTTACAAATCATCCAAATCACATCAAATATGCTCTGAAAAGCTACGCCAGACGGTATTTCGGACGGTAACGTAATCTCATTAAGCAAAACAACGCGCTGCTTATAGCCGTAGGATGTGCCAGCGGCATCTGTGAAGGTCTGGTGCGGGGGAAAACGCCACGCACCAATCGTAACGCCCTCCGGTGCCCTGAAACGTATATCAGGCGGCATCCCTGCATCCCCGGGATCTTCCGCATATGTGTACCATCCGTCCGGCAGCTCGATCAGCAAGGCAACCGGTATCGTCGCACCGGGCTTCACACCAGTGACGCCCGCATGTATCGAAACCGTGGATTTAATGACATCACCATAAACGCCTTGCAAAGAGAACAGTATGGCCAACAGAATCGCGAAATATCTTCTATGCATAAAACCTCCACTTACTACACGCATCGATCCATCACCCCAACTCCTTACACATCCCGTAATATTTCGATCAAAATCCAGTGCTACCCTCTATAGTGATATAACACGTGCCATGGACGTGTCTGTCGCGCAATAACAACATCGACCATCTCATAAATTTGTGAACAGGATGTGATCTGACTAAAACATCGTCGGATATCAACCCAGTTCTCGAGCCCGGCCAGATATTGCAACAAATGACAGCGAAATTGCAAGGCAGCCGCCTGATCCGGATCGGGCACCGGCCGGCGACGCCAAAGCGCTTCCTTTGTCTTGAGCACGATGAGCTCTTGGATATGCAGGTGAATCACACGCCGCAGCTCACTGTAATCATGCAACAACACCGAACCGCCGCCAAACAAGGTTTCTGCATCGGCCAGGATCCACGGGTTACCCACGGCCCCGCGTGCAATCATAACACCATCTAGCCCATAGGTTTGTAACGCCTCGACAGCCTGCTCCGCCGTCTTGATGCCACCATTGCCAATAATCGGGATTCCGGCCCGTTGTTTGACTTCGGCAATCACCTCCCAGTTTGCAGGTCCCTTGTGATGATGCGCCGCAAAACGCCCATGAATCGCTAACGCCGAGGCCCCTGCACACGCCACGCGCGCGGCAATTTCCATAATTCGCAACTTATCGGCCTCATAGCCGATTCTTGTTTTAACCAACACGGGCAGGGCCACAGCCTGCCGCACCGCCCGAACGATCGCTTCAATACGGGCCGGATCCTTGATCAAGGCCGCACCGGCCCCTTTTGCCACAATTTTCTTAACGGGACAGCCACAATTGATATCGATGGCCGCAAAACGCCCACTGGCCTCAATCATGCGGGCAGCCTCCGCCATGGCAGCCGGATCGGATCCATAGATGTGCGCCGCGACGGGTTGCTCATCGGCATCGCACGCGAGCAAATGCCACGAAGGGGCTGAATCACGAATGAGCCCTTGCGCAACGGCAACTTCCGTATAGTATAACCCGCCCCCGAAATGACGGCAGACCTTACGCATGGCCTGATCCGTATAACCCGCCATCGGAGCCAACCAAAAGGGGCTTTTTGCGTCTATTGCCTGCAAGCGAGCAACTCCCGAATTCGTTCCATGGGCAGCCCCATGACATTCGTACGTGAACCATCAAAAGAATGAACCAGCAGGTCACCACTCTCATCAATATCATAGGCACCGGCGCGATCATACGGCTGCACCCGGTCGATGTAGGCGCGGATGGCATCTTCGGTCAGTTCCCGGAACAACACCCGCGACGTTTCCACGCCGCAAGCCGCTGGCGGATCGCCTTCATGCGCATAGGCTAGCACATACCCCGTATGCACAGCTTGCACGCGACCCGATTGGCGACGCAGCATCGCTTCGGCCTCCCGGCGGTCGCTGGGTTTACCCAGCACTTCCCCATCCAACTCCACGGTCGTATCGGCCGCAAGGATCAAGGCATCCGGTTCGTGCGTACAACACCAACGCCACTTGATGAGCGCATTATGCAAAACCAAAGCGCGCGGTGCCAACCCCGTCGATAATTCCTCCACCGCAGGCGTCGCACAGCGAAAAGGCAAGCCCAGCTCTGCCAAAAGCTTGCGACGACGTGGCGATTGCGATGCCAGGACCAAATCAAGCGATGTTTGCCGTGTGGTCATGCAACCTCCTCGTCCGCAGATACAGACCAGATCACGGAAGGGGGCGAAGCCATTCCGCTGCATCCCTTGCAGCCGCCACAACCGGATGCACAGCCCGGCTGTGCATGCCGCCGCACAGTGCCGCGACGTTCCAATGCCACAAGAATTCCCTCCATGGCCTCCTCCTGCATACCAAAATGAATGGCCAGC
>JBLRXB010000176.1:0-4455 GCA_047920915.1 Kiritimatiellia bacterium | reverse complement strand
GGTGGTCTTTTGGGGGTCCCCGCGACTGGTTGGCGCGTTTGCGCCGTTCGCGTTTGCGGGTGAGCCGGGCGCATGAGGATAGCCGCCCGGTGGACTGGGAGCGAGTGGATCAGATTCTACTCAAGATCAAGGCGCATGGATTTGGTTCCTTGACGCAATCCGAGCGGGCAGAATTGGATCGTGCCAGCCGTTCGGCCGAGCGGCAGCGCCGCTGATTTCGTTTTGTCGGAGGGTATGAATGGAGAGAAGGTCTTTGCCGAAAAAGTATCGCGATGTGCGTCGGTCATTGCGGGTGAAGCGCTCTGCTGCGGGGTTGGGTCTGTATACGGAAGCGGAGATTGAGAAGGGTGGCTTTGTTATTGAGTATGCAGGGCCAATCCGTGGTGCGGCGGAGATCCGCGGAATGCGGTGCAAGTATCTGTTTGAAACGAGTTCGCGCCGTTTTGTGGATGGTAGCCCGCGCTGGAATCTGGCGCGTTATATCAATCATTCCTGCTCGCCGAATTGTGTGGTGCGTATCCTGCGCGGTCGGATTTACGTTTTTGCGAAACGGCGTATTTGTGCAGGTGAAGAGCTTGCCTATAATTATGGTCGGGCATATTTTGCGGAATTTATTGCGCCGGATGGTTGCCGGTGCGGCAAGTGTATCGGGACGGTTTCATCTGTTTAGGGGCGCATTGCCTGGTTTGGTGTGGAAGGTGCCTTGCTGGAGGGCATCGGCCAGTGCGCAGTCTGCGCAGCCCTTGCAGCAAAAATCTTGAAAGATCTGGATGAGGCCTTGCTGCAGGAGTCCGGATGCTCGATAGAGTGCGGGATTGTGATCGCGTCCGAGAAGCCGGGCTGCGGTTTGGCGGGTGATTGCATTTTGTTGTTCGGGCATGAACAGCGGTTGTAGTTGTTCGATCGGGGTCCCGGCTGCGGCCGCGAGCGGTAAAATCACATTATTGATCCATGCGGCGATACGGTTGTTGCCCATCAGTGCGCGCGCGGATTTGATGGCGGGGTGCTCGATATTGATGTGGTGCAGCCAAAAGCGGAGTGTATCTGGCGGTTCGAACAAGTGCCTGATGGCCTGTTTCTGTTTTGGTGCGCGAAGTGCTTTCATGATCAAGGCCCATGGTTGCGGGGTTGCGAAGAGAACCGCAGCGGCGGCGAGGCGGCGGGCGGGCTGGTTATCGGGCCGTCCGGCGGGACCATTCCAGTGTATTTGCTCGTGCGCTGGTGTGGCGGCCTGTTGTTTCCACCAGACATCCCATAGCAAGCGCAGGAACTTGTGGTTTTCTTCCGGTGCAGCTGGTGGGAGTGTTGCTGGCAGGAGCCCCGCCGAGCCCAACAGGATGGCATAGGCAGCGAGAGGCGGGTGGCACTGGAGGGTTTCCAGCGGGACTTGAGCGGCCAGCCGGGCAAATGCCTTTGTGTGTTGTTTGTAGCCCAGAGTGGCCATGGTTTTGTGGTAGAGGATGTTATCGATGTGGTTGTGCTGCAGGGCGCGTGTCATGGCGTGGATTTTTTGTTCAAAACGATAGCAGCCGGCGGCATGCAAGAGGGTGGTGGGGTCGATACAGGTGTGTTCTTTCAACAGCATGCCGCAGGCACATTCGGGGATGCGGGCAGCGAAGGGGTAGGCACTGGTATCGATGGACTCCATCCGGAAAGCCGTATTTTTCCTAAGTGCCGTCTCCAAAGAAACTTCGATGGTGCCTGGCGGCAGTTTGGCAGGGGATGCCAATCCGGGAAAGAATGTGATGTGTGCAATCACGCGCTGGTAGCGAGGGTCGTCGGCGTGCGCATGGCGTTCCCAGTCGGCAGGATGAACGTGGATTTCGATGTCGCCTTGCAAACGCCGCTGCGCGGGTTTTATGAGGAGGGATGCATCCAGGAAGTCGGGGCCGGCTTCGCGGTTCCAGCGGCCGGGATCGAGCACAATGACTTCCTCGCCTGATTTGGAGATGAGATGTTTTGGGCGCAGGGCGGGATCAAACCAGATGCATTGGATATGTCTTTCGGAAAAATGACCGACCGAGCCATCGTGCAAAATATGATGCATGGAGCGTTCGATCATATTTCGATATGGTGTGGCCTGCTCGATTATCGTTTGGCGGGATAATCCATATGTTTGCATGGCGCCCTCGCTGGTTGATAGATTGTGCCGATGATGCTGTCAAAATATGCCAGTCTCGGGGCGAGCGCAATGCTGGATTGTTCGGGCGGGATTCTGCGCTTCACAAAGCGGTTGGATCAACGCATACTGCCACTCGCTAGCGAAAGGATAAATAGGATGGCAAAAAATCGCACACGGTGTATTGGCGTATTGACGGCAGGTGGGGATTGTCCGGGGTTGAATGCCGCGATTCGCGGTGTAGCCAAGGCCGCGCTTCATAACGGGACGAAGGTGATCGGGATTCTGGATGGATTTCGTGGTTTGGTGGAGAATCGCACGGTATTGCTGGATGATGCTGCTGTGAGCGGGATTCTGACGCATGGTGGTACGTTTCTGGGATCGAGCCGGGACAAGCCGCACAAGATGAGCATGGGCGGCCAGGTGATGGACATGACGGCTGTGGCGGCGGAGAATCTGGCGAAATTGCATGTGGATTGTCTGGTGTGTCTGGGGGGGAATGGCACGCAGAAGAATGCCTTGCGGCTTTCGCGCAAGGGCAATATTCCTGTTCTGACATTGCCGAAGACGATTGATAACGATGTGGCGGCGACCGATGTGACGTTTGGTTTTGACTCCGCGATGCAGATTGCGACGGAGGCGATTGACCGGTTGCATTCGACGGCGACGAGTCACCACCGCGTCATTGTGTGCGAGATCATGGGGCACACGGCGGGGTGGTTGACATTGGGTGCCGGTATAGCGGGTGGTGCGGATGTGATTTTGATTCCGGAGATTCCGTATGATTTGAAACGGGTGGTGGAGCACATTCGTGTGCGGCGGCATCATAACAAGCGTTTTTCGATTATTGCTGTGGCGGAAGGTGCGGTTTCGGTGGCAGAGGCGGCTTTGGAAAAGAAGAAGGATGCGGAGATCACGCTGCACACTGAGAAGAACGGGCAGACGTTGATAGCGGAGCCGAAGGCCAGTCGATTGGCGCGGGAGCTCCAGCAGATGTCCGGTGTGGATGTGCGGGTTACGTCTCTGGGGCATATATTGCGTGGTGGGATTCCTTCCCCGACGGACCGTTTAATATGCACGGTGCTGGGTACCCGGGCGGGCCAATTGCTGGCAGATGGTGTTTATGGTGTTATGGTTGCTGTGCGTGGTCAGGTGTGTGTGCCGGTTCCGCTGGAAGATGTGGCGGGGGTGACGCGGCTGGTTCCTACGGATCATTCCTGGATTCAGACGGCACGGCTCGTGGATACGTGCATGGGGGATTAGGGGGGGGGCTGGAATGCTGGAATGCTGGAATGGTGAAATGCTGGAATGCTGGGTTGTTGGAAGTGGGATGGGAGGTTGTGATGTATACGCAGGCTGAGGTTGCGGCGACGATTGATCATGCGGTTTTGAAGCCGGAGTTAACGGATAGGGATGTCTGTGAGGCGGCGCGGATGTGTCGGGAACGGGGTGTTTGTGCGCTGTGTGTGCGTCCGGGCGATGTAGCGTTGGCCGCTCGTGAGCTGGCCGGCAGTGGCACCAAGGTTTGTGCGGTTATTGGTTTTCCGCATGGTGCCAATCGTCCTGAAGTGAAGGCTCTGGAGGCGCGTCTAGCCTTGGCGGATGGGGCGGTCGAGTTGGATATGGTGATGAACATCGGACGGTTTCTTTCGGGGGATGATGTTGCCGTGCAAAAGGATATCGAGGCGGTCGTGACCGAGGCGCATGCGAAGGGAGCCATCGTGAAGGTGATTCTGGAGACGTGTTTACTTACCCCGGGGCAAATTGCGGCCGCGTGTCTGATTGCCAAGCGTGCGGGTGCTGACTTTGTGAAAACCTCGACGGGGTTTGCATCGGGGGGCGCAACGCCAGAAGCGATTGCGATTATGGTGAAGACGGTGGGAGACAAGCTGCAGGTGAAGGCCTCTGGTGGCATTCGCGACTGGGCGGGTGCGGTTGCGTATCTGGGGCAGGGGTGCACGCGACTGGGAATCGGTGCGACGGAGACGGTCCTCGACGGAGGCATCGCTTCTGCAAGTTATTGATCGTTGGTGTCAGTGGGACTTGATCTTGCTTTCGGCCCGTAACTTCAGGATGTCGCCGCAGGCGCGGCCGGGGTCGACGTAAGGGGTGTCGACTTTGGCTTTTCCGCTTGCCAGATATATTTTCTGGAATTTGTGTGCGGTCTGGAAAAATCGTATGAACAAGTGGGCTTAGGACTCGCTCATAAATAACTTCACACGTTCCGAGGACAACTCTGCCAGTATGAAGGGTTGTTAACAGCAATTCTAATTATGGATGCGAGCTGTGCTTGATCGCATAACTTGATGGCATGATTTGAGTCTCGATTTAGCGGA
>JBLRXB010000175.1:0-4497 GCA_047920915.1 Kiritimatiellia bacterium | reverse complement strand
CTAGCCAGTAACTTCATATTCAGACCGCAGACTATAGACCACAGACCGCAGACTTTTTTGTCACCGAACGATTGTATCCCTTGTCTCGCACCTTGTCTCGCACTTCGTCAGATTCGGACAAGGTGCGAGACAAAGTGCGAGACAAGGTTGTTCTATCCCCCCACACGCCTACACCAACTTACCCACCCAAGTTTCTCTCCTGCATTATCTTGGCCGCCCAAGTGCCGTGGCTAAGCTGTAACTTCAATTGTTTTCCACTCTTACCCGCCCCACTTCGTCGCCACCCTTAACCGGATACCCTTACCCGCATGTCCGCCGTAGCCTTGGCGAAGGAGGAACCCGCTTAACCGAAACGCCCAATCCGTTGAAAGCGAGTCGACTAAGGGTATCCGAGTAAGGGTGGCGAGTAAGTGTAAAAAGTTTCACCATGCATCATCTTGGCCGCCCAAGTACCCTTACTAGCCAGTAACTTCATTGTTTCGCTTTCCTTTGGACACAACCGCAGCACCCTATTTCGGGCGACGACTACGGATCGCATATGTGTTGGCCACCGCCAGGCCCTTTCTTGCGGTGTTGATCGTTGAGCTGGTTAAAGGCCTCTAGCGATGGATCGCCACGCTCAGGATGGCCAGATCGGCGGGACTTAACCCCGAGATACGCGCGGCCTGTGCCATGGAAACCGGGCGTATTTTGGTCAATTTCTCGCGCGATTCGTAACTAAGTGCCTTGATCGGCCAATAGTCCATATCGATCGGAATGCGTTGGTCTTCTAGATTTGCCAGTTTGCGGATGTTGGCCTGTTCGCGAATGATATACCCCTGATACTTGGCAAAAATCTCGAGCTGCTCGATCACAACCGGATCGAGATCGCGCCGTGCCTCTGGCAAATCCAGATAAGCGGTTTCGACGCGCCGCAAACGTTGCGCCATATTCTGTCCGGAGATCAGGGTTTGCTCCATGCGGTTTGACTCAGCCGCGATTTCTTGTAAAAAACGCTTGGATTCCTGCAAAAAGGCGGCGGGCGCAATGGCAAGTGTGTTGGCATGCGGGAGCAGCCGGAAACGGGCATTATCCTGCCGCAAGCTTAGGCGGTGCTCGGCGCGGGACGTAAACATGCGGTACGGTTCGTCCGTACCTTTGGTAACCAGATCATCGATTAAAACGCCAATATATGCCTCATGGCGGCCCAGGACCCATTCCGGTAGATCAAGCGCGCAGCGCGCGGCATTCACGCCAGCAACGAAACCTTGGGCGGCAGCTTCTTCGTACCCCGTCGTGCCGTTAATTTGACCAGCAAAGAAGAGTCCGCCCACACGTTTCGTTTCCAAGGTATGGCGTAATTGGGTCGGATCGATATAATCATACTCAATGGCATAAGCCCACTGGACAATTTCAGCCTTTTCCAAGCCCGGAATGGAATGGATCAGGCGTTCCTGCACATCCGGTGGCAGGCTATTGGATGTTCCGTTCGGGTATACCAGGGGAGTGTTGCGTCCCTCGGGCTCGATGAAAACATGATGCGAATCTTTTTCGGCAAACTTTACGATTTTGTCTTCGATCGAGGGGCAATAGCGTACGCCGGTCCCCGTGATGGCACCGCTGTACATGGCACTTTTATCCAGATTGGCGGCAATGATATCGTGTGTTTCCGTCGTCGTGCGGGTAAAAAAGCATGGCATGGGATCTTGTCCGGGGATCCATGGGATCAGCTGCGGCGCGATTTGTTCCACGTGGAACAAGCGCTGCAGATCACCTCCATGTTCCACGTGGAACAATTGGCGGATGCGCTGGGCTTCCCAGGAAAACAAGGGCAGGGGGTCCATGCTGTGTTGGACTTCCATTTGGCTGGTATCGATGGAGTCGCGATGCAAGCGGGGCGGGGTGCCGGTTTTGAGGCGTCCGGTTTGAAAGCCCAGCGCGCGGATACTTTCTCCCAGTGCATCGGCGGATTGGGCATCTCCGCGCCCCCCGGGTCGTACGTCTTTACCGATGTGAATGCGACCTTGCAAGAAGGTGCCAGGTGTCACGACAACCGTTTTGGTTTTGATATTTCTTCCGTCTGCCAGTTCCACGGATTCGATTCTATCGTTCTTGGTAACTAATTTATGTACAGTTGCTTCTATGACTTCAAGTGCGGATTGGTTTTGCACCACGTGGGTCATTCGACGTGCGTATTCGACTTTGTCGCATTGCACGCGGGTGGCCCGAACAGCAGGCCCTTTGCGCGTGTTCAGCACGCGATATTGCAGGCCGGTAAAGTCTGCGTTGCGTGCGGTTTCGCCCCCCAGGGCATCCAGCTCGCAAACCAGATGCGATTTGGCGATGCCGCCGATGGCGGGATTGCAGGGCATGGTGGCAAGCTTGGTGGCGTCCATCGTCAGCAGAGCGGTGCGGGCGCCGCTACGGGCGGCAGCCAAGGCCGCCTCGGCACCGGCATGGCCGCCACCGATCACCACGACGTCAAACGTTACTTTGTCTTCTCTATCCTGCGGTGGCATCCTGCGCTCTTATCTTTTGATTTTTCGCGTACACAATATTTCACAATCTGCATTATGCGGTATCGCGATGTCAAGCCCATTCCAGAGTGGGGGGTGGCTATTCAATATCCAAGCAGGCGCGCGATCTATGAATATCAGACGTCTGAATGTATTGCGCAGAAACGCGAGCATGTAAGTCCGAATACGCACCAATGATACGTTATGTGTTATTTGCCGACGCAGAAGCGGCTGAAGATGGCTTCGAGGAGATTATCGTGGTAGCTACGGCCCGTGATCTGGCCGAGTGGTTCGATGCCATCGCGTAGCGCTAGCGCGGCCATCATTTCGCAGGATTCTTCCTGTTTGTTGAGAATTTCGCGAGCTTGGTTGAGTGCCTGCAGGGTTTGTTGTGCCATATCGCGGTGGCGTTCGGATATGACGGCGTGGGCTTCGGTTTGCGTGGTCAGGTGCAGCATGTTGCCAAGCGTCTGCTTGATTGCGTCGAGGCCCTCGCCATGCAGGAGACAGCAGGGGACGACCGGAAATGCATGTATATCGTGGGCATGCACAACTTGGCCAAGGTCGATTTTATTCAGAAGGACCAACGTTTTATCGGGGGTGCTGGCCGCGAGTAGGGCGCGATCTTCAGGATCCAGTGGGCGGGAGGCATCCAGCAGCAGAATCACGATTTCGGCTTTCTGCATAAAGGTTCGTGATCGCCGGATGCCTTCCTGTTCGATTTCGCAATCGGCAGAACGAAGTCCGGCGGTATCCACGATACGCAGCGGAAAGCCTTGCAGCACGACTTCTTCTTCGAGACTATCGCGGGTGGTGCCGGGAATGGGGGTGACGATGGCACGGTTTTTTCCCAACAGGAGGTTGAGCAGGGTGGATTTGCCTGCATTGGGGCGTCCGGCAAGCACAACGAGCGTGCCTTCGCGTAGTCGGTGTCCTTCCTCCCAGGTTTCTACGAGCTTCAGGAGATCTTGCCGGGTTGCGTCCAATCTTGCGAGCAGCTCGGTGGTCGCGCGCGCTGGCAGCTCGTCTTCGTCGAAGTCTAGTTGGGCCTCCAGATCGGCGGCAACGGCGATCAACGCATCATAAATCTTTTCGAAGGACTGGCTTAGATGGCCTTCGAGTTGTTCTATTGCGGCGTCTGCGGCGCGCTGGGAGCGGGCCGAGATCAGATCCATTACCGCTTCGGCTTGCAGGAGGTCGATTCGGCCAGACAGGAAAGCTCTGCGGGTGAATTCGCCTGGACCGGCGGGGCGTGCGCCGGCCTGGTATATGGCCTGAAGCGCGGCGCGGGCACTGATGCTGCCGCCGTGGACGTGGAGTTCCACGATATCTTCGCGCGTGTAGCTGGCCGGGGCACGGAAGGGTAACAGTAGGGCTTCATCGATATCCTTGCCGCTGGCGACAATGTGGCCATATACGATTTGCATGGCGGGGCGCTGCGAGGGGACGGGTAGTTTGCAGCGGAAAATACGATCGGCAATGGCAAAGGCCTCCGATCCGGATATGCGGATAATGGCGATGCCTGCTGCTCCGGGAGCGGTGGCGATTGCGGCAATGGTATCGTTCTCGGCTTGCATGGCGTGGATCCTAGCAGGTGCAGCGAACGATTGCGATTCGGAAACCATGCGGGCCCGGGGTTGCCCCAGCTGATGCATGTTCAGACATCCTGATCTCGTCGGGAAATGATCTGGCACTTTTCAGGGGTGACAGAGGAGAATGGAAACCCACGGATGGCAAAGCCGTCCCACGGATCCATACAGATACCGTAATATCTGTGGGACGGCTTTGCCATCCGTGGGGCAAATTATTCCTCATGTTGCCTTGCTCGACGGGAAATGTGCCAAATCATTTTCCGAATTATCACGCAAAACCCCGTCGAGATCAGGATGTCTGAAGTTAGCGTTTAGCCGCGGCCCCCGGAGGCCCAGTTGGTGCATGTTGAAACGTTGTTTCTGGAGGGTCGGGCTCTGTCCCGACTGGCCCGTTGAACGCGCATCATCAG
>JBLRXB010000174.1:0-4665 GCA_047920915.1 Kiritimatiellia bacterium | reverse complement strand
GTGTAATGCGTCAAGTCAACAAAAGGTATGGGGATAATACGCAACGGTCGACTGAGCACGGCAGAGGTGATGCTGGGCAACCCGATGTAGATCAAACCGAAGAAAATACCGAGTGCGCCCCCCATCGAGAACACTTTGGTCCGCCAAGTTTCGCGTTCATTCGAAGAGTCTGCTAAAGCCGTCATACCGGCCGCTCCAACCGGGGCCATCGGGAAAGGCAGTTCCTCCACATCGGCTGTCAAACGATACATGACATAGCCCAGACCGAAGTTGTCAATGCGCGTCACAAGCATCATAATCGCGCCAATCGCGATCGGCCACATCCATTCCCACATGAAGAAATTGCGCTGTGCCAGCACCGCCGGATCGGTAGGGACAAACCAGGCCGGCAGGTACTCGATCAATCCCATCTTGCGAATCTCAGCACTCTGGGCAAAAAACTGGCGCCAGAGCCATCCGCGTCCGCCAGCCGCCATCGCGGCACCGCACATGTAAAACAACACGAAAATCTGCGGGCGCTTCAGTTTCAGCAGTGCGCGCCGCGCAATTTCAACATATAGCAGCACTGTAACCCATTTGGCGGCCCCCCCCATATGCAAGCCCGCCACCAGATTCATGTAGACATTCGCAGGTGCCATCACCAGCCCCACAAACAGCCCCATTAAAACAGTGCCCCAGCTAATGCCCTCCTCGAAATGATCGGGAGCGGTCATCAGGTTCCGGTATTCCAAGAATTCTTTATCTTCTCTCACGTGCCTGATTCCTTATTCGATTGGGTTTCTTCCTCTAGCGGATTTACACTTCCATTGCCGATTTTACATATGCCAGCAAACGCTCGGGACTCAACTTGCGCCAGCCGAGCAACTGGCGGCGCAAATCAAAGAAGAACGGACGGTTCAAGCGCCACCACACCTTCGGGGCGCCCGCCTCATGCCGGATCACCACACTGATCGTACAGGCTCCGTCCTCCTCCGGATCAACCAGCAAACGCATCGTTTGCCGCACCCCCATGTCATAGGGTTCCAGCCACAAACGTGCACGCAATCCAGCCACACAGCCAGCTTCGCCCGGTTGCAGCAACTCAATGGCATCAACATCGAATCCACCAAGTACACCATCACGATGGGCATCCAAATATTCGTAGATGAATCCAACCAGCCCACGCGCTGCGGCAGGACTGACGGTGAATGGCAGTAAATCCCTGATCTCCCCATCCACCGGATTCGGCACCTTCCAATCCATCTCGCTGGATGGCGATGCAATCTTTCCAGCCATAATCGCCGGAACAATGGCAGAGAGTACCACAACAAACTGCACCAGCAGCATCGTCTTGATCACCGCCGTACCGGAATAATTGAGCGTAATGCCTTCCATCAACCCCAAGCCCGTAAAGAACGTGGCCACCCCCTGGCCCGCAATGTAGCCAAAAACAGCCCCCATCAATCCATACGTCAAGGCCTCTGCCACGAACAAGGCTCCCACATGCGTCGGTGCAAGGCCCAGACTCGTGTACACATAAATTTCGCCCTTACGCTCACTGACAGAATTCAGAATGGTCGTGAAGATAATCAAAGCGGCAATCACCAGCGGAATCGCAATATTACGCGGTGGCAAGGCAACCAGCGGTGTTGACACCAACACATTCACACCACCTTGCACATTGGTATAGTAGGCAGGAAACGCGATCGTCTGCGCAAGCGCATTGGCAATCACGGAGGCTTGCTCAGGTGATTCGCAGACAATGCCGAAGCTGCGCAACGTACCCTCCATTTCGCGTGCGAAATCAGCTGGGACAATTAGCAGATCCTGCCCCTGGATATAAAGACTGCCGTCGTCTCCATCAGGCGCAATCGCCGCGGCGGAAGCCGTTTCCTGCTCCATCACATCCTGCGAATCACGATCAATCCAATCCGGTTGTCGCTGACCATAGTCGTAGGGCAGAATGCGCGTCCCATCCAACTGCACCACATCATCCTCGAGTGCGAATGGATCAAAAATACCCCGCACATGTAATTCTTTCCCCTGCATCACAAGCGCATCACCCACATCAACGCCAAGTCTGATAGCCGTATCAGATGAAATATAACAGCCACCCTCTGCGGCAAATGTCGACCAATTCGGCAAAACCCGGTCAATACCAGAAAGGCGATCTTCAATTGCCGACACCCCAAGTACCCCTACAATCGGGGCTTGTATGCCGGTGCGCGGCTCAATCAAGTGCATACGCCAATTCGCTTGCCCCAGCCCCGCCGTAATCCAAACCCGCTCACCAACCTCCACATCGTGCTCGGCAAGTAAATTCAACACAACGTCGCGCGCCGTCCAGGACAAAGGTCCATAGGTGGGTCGACGTACGAGCACGGATGAATTTTCGGAAGTTATATTGTCCAGCGAAAAATCACGCCGATCCACAAAACTGCTGGTTGACGAAAAACATAATAAGGCAAACGTAACCAAAACCACAGTGGTGCCCGTTAATGCCGTACGCACTTTACGCTTGCGCATATTGGCAATGCCCAGAAAAACGGCACTCATAACCAGACCGCCGCGACTCATCTTGGCTCCACTGCCCTCGGCCAACGTACTTTGCAATTCACGCACCGACGCCTTAAAGCGACTCAATACCATGCCGATAACCACGACACTCATCGCCAGAATCGTGAAAGCCATCACGATAATCAGGGGCTGGGCACTGATGCTGAATGCGGGATGAAAACTCCAGAGCAAGGTCGTCATCACGGCAAAAATGCTGATGGCAGCAACAATCTGGCGACCGATTTTTGCGCTGGCAAAAATCAAGCGTTCCATGGCAATCGAGAACGGAACCAACATGAGCATCAGGAAAATAGCACCGCGCGAAACATCGAGTCCCAGCTCGCGCACAGCCTGATAGGCCCGAATTTCATTTGACAGGGCAACTGTCGCCGCACGTTTCAAGGCCGCTCCGTCATCCGCCAGAACAGCGGCATCCGCTTCGGCAAGCGCTTCCCGTGCCACATCGCGAATCACATCCACCTTCTCGCTGGTGATGCCGGCCGCGCGATAATCCGTCAAGCGCCACTCATTCAAGGTCACAAGATCGCGTACAGAAACATGCTCTGGAATAGACGACAAGGGCTCGGCAACCGCAAAACCACGCAAGAAGGTTTCACGTTCACTTAATCCTAAAGCACGCCCCTCGGGCAACACATTCAACAGTGCCATGCGGACACGGGCGGCCCCCGCCCGTAAAATCAATTGCCAACGAACGTCTCGCGGAACCAGTCCCCACATCTGCCCCTCACGGTCAATGGAGAAACTCGACTGCTGCGGGGCACCGCCACGAACCGTGTCGAGCAGGGTCGCCTCTGCCAGTGGCTCCATAAAACGCGCATCGAAAAAGGAAGGCCCATTCAGCTCGCGGGTTTCAAACGTTACGGCCCGTGGCAACTGCTCACCAGGCCGCGCAGACAAACTGAAAGACGTAGCCAATCTTGTGGTCACCATGGAAGCGGTCGTGGAAACGCCCTCCACAATCGCGCCATCATGATCCAGCCGGAATGCAGCCATCTGCTTTTGAGCGTGCTGGCTATGCACTACCGCAGGCAAGAGCGGAATACGAAATTTTCCATCCGGACCAGTAATCGCAAACTGTAAAGTACGGATACCATCCATATCCGGCCTGTTACCGATTAGCGCGACCAGAAATCCTGCACGCGGCACGCGCGGAACCGTCTCGCCAGCCGAAATATCCACAATCCGGCCCATACCATGGCGCCAGTTACTGGTGAGGGATGCAGCAGGTATGCTCTGATACCCCAAGGATTCCTCGCGAAACAGCCAGGACAAGAACTGCAGCGTCGGCGCCAATTGCGGCTCAATCCGAGACCAATTCAAGCCATCATATCGATCCAGCGGGGAATCGGGCTGCCGCCGTGGCGCATCATCCGTAACCCATGTAACGCCCGGCAGACCAAAACTCGACCCAACCGCCGAAATCAGTGCGCGCTGCGGCAGGAAACCTCGCCCACTCGCACGCCCCGACAAGGCATCGACATTGACGACAGCCCGGTGCGGATCATCTTCCGGCCACAAGTCACCGCGCTGGATAGCCCGGCGCATCACACGGTCAAAATCACGCGGCACGGCATCGATGCGGTTGAACCCGCATTGGCCGCCAAGCGATGTCAGAATCCCCGAGTCGGACAGGTCAACACCAACCACAAACGATGCAGCTGTCGCATCTTGCGCATCAACACCAAATGCCGAGCCAATCGCCACACGCAAATCGTCAAAATCCTCGAAAAATCCGATCTGCTGACGCTGGGACTCCAACTGGCCACGGATACGATCTGCCATACGCTCCCAGAGAAGTCGGGCCACCGGCAAATCCGCGGCGGCGACATCTTCATCAGGGCTGTAGGTAGCACCAAGCACTCGATTGCGAGCCCGTAGTGGATTCGCGACAACAGGGAGCAACCTTTCGGCCTGCTGCTTCGCTTCCTCAAAAGCCTCCCAGGGCCCATCCTCACTAGCAGGCGCAGCAGCGAGTTCATCCTCATCGCGACGCCAGCTCGAGACAAAAGCCTGCACACCTTGAATCGTAGCCATGTCATCTTCAGAAAGTTCCGCTGCATGCTCGTTGAGCAGCCAAGCGCATGCATCCCACAGCGCGGCGAGCATGGC
>JBLRXB010000173.1:0-4670 GCA_047920915.1 Kiritimatiellia bacterium | reverse complement strand
AGCCACCCGCAAAGTCCCCGCCCCCCTGCTCGTCGCCCTCGCCCTGATCGCCGGCGCACTGCTGCCATGACATGCTAACCAAAGGAAATCAGATGCAGACAGAATTTCGTATTCAGGGACTCGATTGTGCCGAAGAGGTGCGGGCACTCAAACAGACGGTAGGAACACTACCCGGTGTTCATGACGTACAGTTCGATTTGCTCAACGGGCGCATGACCGTCGACTTCGACACACAACGCCTGTGTGCGAACGACATTCAGCGCGGCGTCGAGAAAGCCGGCCTGCGCATGATCCAGGAAGACCACCACACACAGACAAGCTTCTGGCAACGTAAAGGACGGCTACTCCTGTGTATCGCCTCGGGCATTTTTTTGGTTGGAGGCCTCCTTCTGCGTATGCTATCGCAGAACCAATTCGAGAATGCCATAGCGGCTGTTGCTAACGTTGACAGACACACCATGCATCGCATCTCGATGGCATGCTATCTGCTGGCAGTTCTCACGGGCGGATGGCATATCGCCCCCAAAGCTCTGGCTTCGGTGCGGCGATTGCGTGCGGATATGAATCTACTCATGACGGTGGCCGTTGTTGGCGCACTGGCCATCAACGAATGGTTCGAGGCCGCGGCCGTGACCTTTCTGTTTGCACTCTCACTCCTGCTCGAATCCTGGAGCGTGGGACGGGCTCGGCACGCCATCCGCAAATTAATGGATTTGTCACCCACCATTGCCCGGTATATCTGCCCGCACGACGGGGATATCATGACAAAACCCGTCGAGGACGTTCCCCTTGGAGCCACCGTGCTCGTGCGGCCCGGCGAAAAGATTCCGCTCGATGGCACGATCAGCAAGGGCCGCACCTGCATCAACGAAGCCCCCATTACCGGTGAATCCATGCCAGCCGAAAAAGCCGAGGGCGACACCGTGTTCGCAGGCACAATCAACGAGGAATCGGCCTTCCAATTCATCGCAACCAAAACGGCATCCGACTCCACACTGGCCCGCATCATTCGCATGGTAGAAGAAGCGCAAGGCCGCCGCGCAAAGGCCGAGCAATGGGTGGATACGTTCGCCCGCTACTATACGCCCGCCATGATGGCAATGGCTTTGCTCATTGCCCTGGTGCCGCCCCTCCTCTTTGGTGGGGCCTGGGGCGCATGGTTCTATCAGGCGCTGGTTATGCTGGTAATTGCCTGCCCCTGCGCCCTGGTTATTTCCACACCGGTTACCATCGTCGCCGGACTGGCTTCAGCGGCACGGGCCGGCGTATTGATCAAGGGCGGACTCTTCCTCGAAGCTCCCGCCAGATTGCGTGGCATCGCAATGGATAAGACCGGCACCCTCACCCACGGAACACCCGAGGTACAGGCCATCTACCCCTTCAACGGCCACACAAAAGAAGAAATTCTCGCGCGGGCGGCTACCCTCGAATCCGAAAGCGGACACCCCATCGCCCGCGCAGTCGTACGGGCGGCAACCGCGCACGGCATCACTTTCACACCCGCCCACGACGTCCGGGACTTCAAAGGCCGGGGCACCGCAGCAACCATCGACGGCAAGAACTACTGGATTGGCAGTCACCGCTTCATGCACGAGCAAGGTGCCGAAACACCCGAAATCCATGCCCAGGCCCTCAAGATTGAAGACGCCGCGCACACGCTCGTCGCAATCGGATCGCATCAGCACGTCTGCGGGCTTATCGCCGTCGCCGACAGCGTTCGTCCACACGCACGCAATGCCATCCTGGCACTGAAACGCGCCGGCATCAAACATATCGTCATGCTAACAGGCGACAACCGGGCCACCGCTGCCGCCGTCGCGGCAGCGGTAGGCATCGACGAATTCCAAGCCGAACTGCTGCCCCACGAGAAAGTCGCGGCCGTAGAGGCACTAACCCGGCGCTACGGAACCGTCGCCATGATTGGCGACGGCGTCAACGACGCACCCGCCATGGCAGCCTCATCCCTGGCCGTGGCCATGGGCGCTGCTGGCACCGATGCTGCCATCGAAACAGCAGATGTTGCCCTGATGTCCGACGATCTTTCCAAAATCCCATGGCTGATCCTGCACGCCCGCCGCGCCCTCGCCATCATCAAACAGAATGTGGCTTTTGCCTTGGCCACCAAGGCAATTTTCATGGGCCTGGCTATATTCGGTGTGGCAAACCTATGGATGGCCATCGCCGCCGATATGGGGGCATCCCTGCTGGTCGTCTTCAACGGACTTCGCATGCTGCGCGCACGGAATACTACCGCAGCAGCATCACAAACAGCCGACCAGCGACCAGCAAAATCGCCAACACCAGGACGTAGATGAAATATTGACGGGTGTTTTTTCCGCTGATGACCATCGCAATGTGTGTGCCGACCCACGTGCCAAGCATGCCTCCCGCAAGCAGAATGGCGAGTAAGATCCAGTCCACGTTGCCAATAAGAAGGTTATTAACCGCGCCCGCCAACGATGCAATCCAAACCAGCAGCAGGCTCGTGCCGGCAGCTTTGTGGGTATGCAACCCCACGAGATAAATCAGTGCCGGCAACATGATCACACCACCACCAATCCCAAGTAGTCCCGTTAATATACCACCGAGTACACCAAACAGGAAAAGCGCAGCGATCGACATACGCGGTTCATCCAAGACCGGGAAATGGCCGTACGGTGGCAGTTTGATGCGCGCCAGCAGACCTACCTGATACTCATCCTCCGAGCGCAAACGTGCGGCATAGCGGACATCCCAGATCATGAAAACCGCGATCCCGGAAAGCAGCAGAAAAAAAACACACATCAGAACGATTTCCAGCAAGGATTGTGAACGCCCTTGGATCATCACGTCGGGGAGCTTGTTCAGAAACTCCAGCATCCAGGATCCAATCATCACCCCAACCATACTCCCAAGACCGACAAGAAACGCGATTTTCGGGGCAATCGTCCCGGAACCATAGCGCTTGATAATTCCCAGCGTGCTATTCGCAAAAAAATTCACCAGGCCGGTCCCCACGGCAACAGGCCCCGGAATGGCAACCAGAATGATCAGCGCCGGGGTCATTAGAAAACCACCACCAACGCCGAATATCCCGGTCAAAAGCCCTACAAACAAGGCAATCAGTCCCGCAGCAAGCATCTGTACAATCGATAAATCCATAAACCGTTACGCTACACGATTAAAACGTTTCAAATCTAGAACACCCAAAATAGCGGCTATCCTCCCATAGTCCAGCAAAAGCGAAAAACGCGCACCCGATTTCCATATGCTTCTCTCCATGCAAAGCCCCAACTTGACACTTGGCGGCGAGTCTTTACCCCTACCCATACCATCTTATCCTAGACGTTTCCTTAACCACCGTATAGTCTCCAGTCCATGAATCCCGATAGCATAACACACATCCTTTTTGACCTGGGTAACGTACTGGTTGAACTCAACCGCATCTCCAACGCCTCCGTACTTTGCCCAGCCCTGCGCGCTGCCCACCAGCCGGAATTTGCAATCGTCACCGACTACGAATGCGGCCGGGTTTCCACCGCTGCGTTTCTTGCCGCCGCGCCGCGTGCCCTGGGTCTAACGATTGCCCCCGATGCCCTCCAAATGGAATTTCAACGCATCGTCGGCCAATGGTATCCACACACACCGGAACTACTCGAAACCTTGCGCAAATCCTACCGCCTTGGCTGCCTTTCCAACACCAATCCCCTGCATATCGAGGCACTACGCCAGCGCGGCCCGCATCTGGATTTGTTGCACGATTGCTTTATGTCACACGAGATCGGCTACATGAAACCCGATCCCGAAGCCTATGACGCCGTCCTTGAAGTCTGGCAGATCCGTCCCAATCAAATTCTCTTCATCGATGATCGCCCTGAAAACGTCGAAGCGGCCGCCAAAGCCGGCATGCAAGCATTTGAGGCCCACGGCCCTGATGCCGTCGCCGCTGTATTGCACCCACTATGCAAACGGAGCTAAACCCGTGACCAGAAATAATACACCCGCTACAGCCCTGGAAGTGCAAGACATCGCGATCGTCTTTGAAAAACGACCCATCTTACAGAACTTCGACCTGCAAGTAGCACAAGGGGAAAAAGTTGTGCTGGCAGGTCCGTCCGGTTGCGGCAAATCAACCCTGCTCAAATGCCTCCTCGGCTTTGTGCTTCCCCACAAGGGCCGCATACAGATAAACGGCCAAAAACTGGACCACGATAGCGTCTGGGAAATCCGCCGCCAAATCGCTTATGTGACCCAGGAACCAGAATTTGCTCCCGGCACTGTCGAAGCAGCCCTTCAGTTGCCCTTTACCTACAAGGCTAATTCTGCCCTGCGCGATAACCTCGACCGAATCCCTGAGCTCCTCACGTGCTGCAACTTGCCCATAACGCTGCTCGCCAAAGACATCAAGACGCTATCCGGCGGCGAAAAACAGCGCATTGCCCTGATCTCCGCCATCCTGCTCGATCGCCCCATTATCTTGCTGGATGAAGTTACCTCAGCACTAGACAAGGAAAACAAAGCGGCCGTTGCCCATTTCTTTCAGGAAGCATACGACAAAACCGTACTCTCCATCGCACACGATACAAATTGGCATGATTCTGCTGATCGCGTCATCCATCTCCCTGCAAACGACAGCCTGGAGGGGGCAACGTTATGAACGAGATCATCGACATTAGTTTCTGGGCGCTGAG
>JBLRXB010000172.1:0-4711 GCA_047920915.1 Kiritimatiellia bacterium | reverse complement strand
GCAGAGTACTATATCCGAACGGGTGATGAAACCGCGCTCCCGCTGATTCAGAAATTAGTACACGACGCGGAGCGCAATTACGTGCCCGGCGGTTGGTCAACCCGTGGGCGGGGCAACTTGGGTTATGGTCGGATAAATGCCGCCGGGCTGCATGTGACCACCTTCTTGCTGTTGGCGGCCGAATGTGGCGTGGACGTGGATCCACACATTCTGCAAAGCGCATTACGACAATTTGTGCGTTTTGCCGGGCGTGGGAATGTGCCGTATGGGGATCATCTGCCCGAGTCTGGCTACACGGACAATGGAAAAAATGGGGCGCTTGCTTTTACGATGGCGGCCGCCTCTGCGGTGTCACCGGCGGGCGAGGCGTCGGTCTATGCCCGTGCGCGCGACGCTTCCGCCATGCGTGGGTTTTATTCGACCCATTGGATGTTGCATGGCCACACCGGTGGTGGCGCGGGGGAAATCTGGCGGAGCGCGGGCATGGGGTTGCTGCATGACAAGGATACACCAAAATACCGTTCGTTCATGGACCAGCGGAAGTGGTTTTACGAAATGTCGCGTCGGCATGATGGATCCTTCGGGATTATGGGGGGCCGGCGCTACGATAATACGGCTTGGGGTGCCGGGATGGGGCTGAGCTATACCATTCCACGCCGCACGCTACGTATTTCCGGGGCACCTGCTACGCGGCATAGCCGGCAAGTAGCCTTGCCGGCCCAGATCTGGGGGACGGAAGCAGATCATGATTTCTATTCGCTTATGCCCGTGCCTTCCTCGCGTGGACCCGCTCCCGATGTGCAACGTGAGCGGGTGGGGAGAGAGTATTGGATTCCTACCATCCTGGATCGTATATCGAGTGGTGATGCCGACGTCATCCGGACGTATAGCCGTCATCCTGATGTCGAGGTTCGCCGTCGGGCTGCCGAGCGTTTGAATCGTGTAGGGGAGGATGAGGTACTGGAAGCGTTGCGTTCCGCGGATGCCCGCCTCCGGGATGTCGGGGTCATGGCCTTGGAAAATCATGCCAGTTTGCGCACTGCTGCCAGCATGGCTATTTTGTTGGAAATGATCGAGAATCCGGAAGAGTCCTGGTGGGTGGTGCAGCGCGCCTTACAGGTTGTGGCGAGTCAGGTGAAAGATATTGAACTGTTGAAAGCGCATACGGATCGTTTGCTGTATTGGGTCGAGCACGATGACTGGTGGTTAAGCGGGGCGGCGCTCCCCATCGTGATGCGTTTGGCGGCACATGCGCATGAGACGGATCGGATTCTACGTACGGTGGGACCGCTGATGGCTGCGAGTCGGCGCCCTGGACAGTGGAACGACAGACATCTGATCCGCGAATTTGAAGGTGCGTCTGACGAAGTGCGGCAGAAGTTGCTGGCCATGTTAAGTGCGGCGTATCAGCTATGGCCCTACGATGCGGGAGATCAGCAGGAGCCTGTTGTGCGTGACGTCATGGAGCCTTTTTTCCTGGGCCGTATGGCGCGGGCAATCTCCGCGCTGGACGGTGGCTTGGAACGCTTGTATCAACTTTCGCAGCAGCGCTATCCGGAAAGGACGCTGGCGCATCGCGATTTGTTTTTGAACAGTCAAGACCGGATGAGCGATAGTCCTGAACTGCAGTCGCGATTGCGGGATCTGACGCGGAATGAGTTGATTCCAGAGTTTGTGGTGCAGAACGCGCAAGCCTTGTTTGTGACGCGCCATAGCGACGCGACCAGCGGGCGTGGGCTGGCTCGCCGCGGTCAGGCGGAAAGCGTTTTGGAACAGCTCGTCGGGTTGTACCAGCAGGTAGGAGTCGATGACTACAACTGGCATGATTACGGTCCGGAACGCACCGAGATGGAGTGGTGGTATCATACCTTTGATCCGGTGGAGCAGCCGCCTCTGGGGCAGGAACGTGCGCGTTCGGGACGCTATCGGGAAGTCACGTATCCCGCAGGCATGGAGCATTGGAACCAGCCCGATTTTGATGCGGCTGCTGCTGGCTGGGAGCGCGGGCTGGCCCCGTTTGCAAACCGTGGTGGGGAAATGCGTGCCGTGGCGAATCGGTGTAATCGCCATGAAGGTAGAGGCTTGGATTTTTGTGGTTGTGCCGAGCCGCCTAATACCTTCTGGGAAAAAGAGGTATTGCTGATAGCGGGCGTGTTTGAAATTCCGTCCTTAGAAGCGGGGAATGCCTATCGCATTTTGTATGGTGGTTCCTCGCATGTCGGATTTGGCGACGGTACGCATATCTATGTGAATGGCAAGCAGATCTTCCTGAGAGATCGTTCGGTTGATCGCCGGCAAGGCGCCCGGCCGATGGGAACACTGGTTCCTTATGATCGGTGGGAAGACTTTGCGAGTGGCCGTGTGCATCTTGCCGCGAAAAGTTTCCTGCCTCATGGAGGCAATTCCTTGACGGTGTTTATGCAGCATCGGAAGGATCCGCCTTTGCGCGATGAACTCTACCGGGGCTTGCAGTTGGTGGGACTTCGCAATGCCGAGTGGCAAGCATCGCAGGACCCGGACAGTGATGTTGATGCGGATGATGACCTCTACATTTGGAATGGAGAGGTTAGCAGGAATGCGGCAGCGATCGGCTCCTGGAAAGTGGTGGATGAGGTACAAGAGATTCGTGACTTCGATCCAAACGCACGGCAACGGCCGGGGCGCGGATGGAACCCCCGCTTGACGGAAATCGAGCTGGCCGATGATCTGCGCACAAGCGATCCGCTGCTGGTGTGGACGGGTCCCATGCTGCTGGATGCGGGCCGCAAGGAGGCGTTGGCGGTGCGGCATGCCCGTATGCGCAACAATCACTACATATTTATCGAGGCCGGCGGATTCAATGCGTCGCATCCTGACGATTGGACATCTTCCTGGCTGGTCTTCGAGAAGCAGTAGGCGTTAGCCTGGGGGACCGGATAATGCGGTGGTGGAACGTGGTTTATGGAGGGGCGAGCTCCGTCTCGACCGGGGCGTTGAACGCGCATAATCAGTCCATGAAGAGACCTTTGGGCTGCCTATGGACGGCCCCATGCACACCCCACGCCCGCGGACGAGACAGAGCTCGTCCCTCCAGCAAAAAAGCCGCAAAAGTATCCCCCGGACGAGACAGAGCTCGTCCCTCCAGTGTTTTTTTTGTATGCGGTAGAAAAATCTCACAAAACAATGAAGTTACAGACTGGCTGCGTCCGTGCTGCGTTCGCGCTCCCGGTAGGTTTGCGGGGGGATGCCGAATTTTTTCTTGAACTGGTAGTTGAAGTACTGGGGGCTCATGAACCCGACGCGGGCGGCTATGTCAACTGCGGGGCTCTCGGTGCTGACCAGCAATTCACCGGCCTTCGAAAGCCGGTGGCGCATAACCTCCTTCATGAGGGTTCGGCCGAGTGCTTTTTTGAAGCGTCGTTCGAGGCTGCGTCGCGGAAGGTCGCAGAATTTGGCGATATCATCGGGGGAGATGGGCGTCTGGTAGTGATCCCATATATAGCGCAGGGCTTGTGCTGCGGACTTGTCCTGAAGCGCCGTAATATCGGTACTTCGCCGGGTGATAATTTCCAGTGGAGGGATTCTGGCAATGGTGCCGGCAGGAACCTCTTGCCCATCCATCATACGCTGTAGAAGACGGGCGGCCTCAATTCCTTCATGCTCGTAATCGCGGCTGATGCTTGAAAGCGGCACCGGTCCGGTTTGGCAGGCGATCAAATCATTGCCGAAGCCCAGAATGGCTGCCTGCTCGGGGACGGCGATGCCCTCCTCGATGCACCAGGTGCAAAGTCGTAACGCCAGCCTGTCATTGGCGCAGAATATTCCCAGGGGGTAGTCGAGCTTGCGGAGTTGCGCCCTGACCGCGTCGCGTATCGTCGTGAGTAAAACATCATCCGACAGGTGCAGCCCTTCAATGGCTTGACAGGTTCCGCCGTGCTTCTCTATCCAATCCTTGAAAGTCCGCAGGCTTTCTGTCCACACATCGGTTTGGTAAGAGGCAAGCGCGAAATTACGGAAACCGCGATCGAGATAGTATAGTGCGGCCTTGTGTCCCAGAGCTTCCATGTCCGTCGCTACACCGCGGGCGGCAGCCAGATGGCGCTGCGGATGCATCTCGACATGATGCGGAATCGTCTTGCACAGTCTTTCGATGGCCTTTGCATCCCCGATATGATTTTCGTAAATCAGTCCGTCCGTTTTTTTCGGGATGATAAAATGCCAGCAGGGAAGGTCGATTAACTCCCATCCTTGCGCTTTCGCGTGCTTCATAATGCCCTTGGCGATTAATGCATTAGCGATTTCCAATCCATGCCCTAACGCCACGGCAACCGTCTTCTTTGCTTTACCCTTTGTCATATGCGTCTCGCATTTGTCCGTTTTGCAGATACCGCCATACCGGAACGATGTAACGCAAATAGCACGATTATGCAATCTCCGTTTTTGGGAGGGGCGTGCTGCGGCGGTGCGGGTTGTCGCAGGATTGTAATAAAATTGGCGCAATATTGCAATAGCGGCATGTCTTTACTTGAGGCTATATTATCGTAATTGTCGGGAAGGAAAAACAGCGAGAGAGGTACTTCTGCTATGATCACACTGATATTGCGTCGCATGCGATTCGTTGAAACTCGTACGAGCCCCCAGACAAAGCCCCCAGCCCCTAGCGTAGCCCGCAGTGCGGTGCGCGCGTTCCTCCTACCCGTCAGCCTGCTGCTGGCTGCACTGTCGCCATTGG
>JBLRXB010000171.1:0-4751 GCA_047920915.1 Kiritimatiellia bacterium | reverse complement strand
GTCGGAAAGCCCTGTAGTAATTCGCGTCCAGCAAGCCGAACAGGACCAGCTCCTGCATGTTGTATTTGCCGGGGTAAAAGATGACGACGGGCTTGGTGTCCAGCTTATCGTGCAGGTTATTGAGCACCTCGTGCAAGCGGATCAACGGATAGGCGGCACCAACGCCTGTCAGCAGCACAATATCGGCGGCGCCCGCTGCAGCCGCGATCCGTCCGGCCACGGCATCCTTCTTGACGATCGGCGCCAGCTTCTTTTTCAGGTCCTCTCCCGACCACTGCCGCTCATTCGCCAGCACCTTGTCGTATGCCTTGCAATCCTTCAGGATCTCCACCATAAGGTCGAGCAGGTTCACCTCCACCACACGGGGCTTGGTGGAGGCTGCAAAATGCTTCCTTACCACCTCAAGACCTTCACGAACCTTGATCTCATCCTCAGGCGGATAATCAAACACATAGAAACCGATTTCATTACCGATACCGCTATTCGTGAGGAAAGCGGGTTCCTCCAGGCGCGGGATAATCCTGTTAAGCCTTTCATCCAACTTCACGTCACGCCGCCTTTCCAAGCCTGAGGCATTCCAACACACTGGCATCCACTGCCTGAAGCAGACTATCCGAGACATCAAACGGTACATTCGGGAACTGTATCTGCATATGCCGCGTATCCGATAGCAAGCCAGCCTCCGACAGCATCCGGATAATCACCTGGCCAATCTTCTTCCGGCTGCTCTCCGTCCAGCGCTTTACATCAGGGTCTATCGTTTCCCGTTGCTCCAGAAACCGCGTCCAATCCTTCTTTTCCAGATGGGTATCAAAAGACCTTGCCTTGTCGCACAGAACCTCGTCCACAAAATCGCGGACAATCGGGTATGTCTTTAACACAACCGCAAGAAGCATAAGGGCTGCACTTTCATCAGAGCCGCAGGCGACGATATGTAATTGCTCCGGGGTTACATGGGAAAACCGGGAGAAAATAAGCCGGCAATATTTCCGAGTTGTTGCGGCACTGTCATTCTGAAACAGGTTTTGGTCCATGATCCGCGACTGGATATCGTCGGGAGAATCTCCGGCAACCAACATGCGCGCCACAATCCGGCTCTCCCGCACAAGCAGGGAGCCTCCCGTCAGATTTCCGCTATAAACGCTGTGGTCGCTCACCGCCATCAACCCTGTCCTTTTGCCTTCTGCTTCTCCACCCACTTCTGGATGTCTGCCTTGTCAAATCGCCAGGCAGCACCGATCTTGAAACCGGGCAGCTTCCCGTCAGCAACCCACCCATACGCCGTGCGCTCAGCAATCTTCAAGTAGGCTGCCAATTCCGATAAAGTCAGCAGCTCCCCCGGTTCATTCTCATCCTTACGCTTGGGCATACTTTCCCCCGCGCTTTCGGCCTTCTCCGCTTGTCCGCACTGACAGCCATTTTCACAAAAAAGAAGATGTCATGATATGCAGCCAAATACAAGGCCCTTGCAGGCAAAAATGCGCATAAATGACAGCCATCCAGCTTTCCCCTATACCCACTATCAGGGGATCATGTATTGACACCCGCGTTCCCGGATTGCGGTTTCCTATGAAATAGGGAGAAGCTCCCCCGTATGCGCAGGGGAATCAGAGAAATCCGAATCACCGTCTCCGATCTCATATAGCCACTCACCCAATAACAATTTGCAACCAACCCTTGTGACGGCTATTTTAGCCCCATGCCCATAACAACAGAAGATAGAATCCGGGGCTGCCTGCTTGGGCTGGCAGTAGGCGACGCCGTCGGAACAACCGTCGAATTCAAGCGCCGAGGCAGCTTCGCGCCTGTTACCGACATGGTTGGCGGTGGCCCCTTCAGCCTCAAGCCCGGCCAGTGGACAGACGACACGAGCATGGCGCTGTGTCTGGCAGAGAGCCTGATAACGAAGCAGGGATTCGATCCCTGTGACCAGATGGAACGTTATGTCCGCTGGTACCGGAAGGGACACCTCAGCAGCACGGGATTCTGCTTTGATATCGGCAATGCCACATCTGCCGCGCTTATCCGGTTCGAACGAACAGAAGAACCTTTCGCTGGCTCCACCGACCCACACAGCGCTGGCAATGGCTCCCTCATGCGCCTGGCCCCGATCCCAATGTTTTTCTACCCAGATGCCGAACAGGCCGTCCACTATGCCGAGGAAAACTCCCGCACCACCCACGGGGCTGCGGAATGCGTGGACGCCTGCAAGCTTTATGCCTATATGCAGGTCAAAGCCCTGGGCGGCACCGCCCAGGACGACATCCTGTTCGCTCCCGACAACATCAAGCTGGCAGAGGGCATGTCACCCAAGCTCCAAGCCCTAGCCGCCGGAGAGTACCGCCATAAGACCGGGGATCAGATCCGGGGCAGCGGCTACGTAGTCGAGAGCCTGGAGGCTGCCCTGTGGTGCTTCCACACCACCGAAACCTTCCGTGACGCCATCCTCAAGGCCGTCAACCTGGGCGACGACGCCGACACCACCGCCGCCGTCTGCGGCCAGCTCGCCGGAGCCCACTACGGCGAAACCGGCATCCCGCACGAATGGCTGGATAAGCTTAGCATGCGGGATAAGATCACTGAGATGGCGGATCAGCTAGCAGCATACCCCAAGAGCTAGAACTCGTCTGAGCCTAGTGAGTAGTATACTCCGAGCGAAGTCGCTAGGGAACCGGATATTCAACCGAAGGCCACCCCTTAGCGGCAAGAGCCTCTGCCTTGAATTTCATCAGTATAAAGCCTTCGATGGGACTGTTGGTCATGTCACTCATAGCGTGGTCCCATGTAGTGAAACTACTGCGTCAGATCTGTTTGTTGAATCGGCCCATGAACGCTGGCAGGTCGTATACGTTCTCTTTGTAGAGACCGAATCCCATGAAGTTAGCTGTGCAGACGACAAGAGGAAGTTTTGTCTTGAGGGCGGCAAGTTCTGTGCGCAGCTGCTTGCTGGTTCTGGATTTCGATGACCTTCCTGACCTTGCCACACGCAAAGCACAGATTGCGAATGACCCGCATACATTGCTTTGTTTCGTCAGTCCGTCAGGAACAGGACTAAAGCTGATTGTCAGGATTGAAGCCGATGCAAGCACACATGCCGAATCGTTCAACCATGCTAAATCATATTTTGCTAAACACTACCAGCTTGAGACAGACCCAAGCGGAAAAGATTTGGCAAGGTTATGTTTCTTCAGTCATGACCCCGAACTTGTATTCAGGGAAGATGCAGAGTTGTTACATAGACCATACATGACCATACAAGCAAGGAGTGTGTGAGGGGTGTGTGTTCCCGGCCCCAAGAGCAAGAACCGCAAACAGAGGTTCCCTTGCCGATGGAAACCATAAGCAAGATTATTCAGCAGACGCAACCCGACCGCCCCGGACAACGCCACCGCAAACTTTTTGATTTGGCGCGTGGTCTTCGTTTTGAATGTGGTCTTGCTGATGCACCGCTTCGACAACTAAAGACCAGCGTCAAGCAATGGTTCGAGATTGCAAAGCCCAACATTAGCACACAGAGCTTTACTGAATCATGGGTGGACTTTTGTCATGCGTGGCCTAGGGTAAAGAAACCACTAAATGAAAATGCTCTGAATATCGCATGGGATGCAGTCCAAAGCGGAAACCTTCCAGAAGAGTCATATTTGTATGACCTAGAGGGAGTTCAAAAGCTTTGCGGTTTGTGCTGGCATTTGGGGCATGATCAAGAAACCTTTTTTCTTTCTATGCATGACGCCGGAAAACTACTTGGTACATACTCGCAAACCGTTTCACGTTGGCTTGATGTTCTAAAAGCTGATTGCCTGATTGAACTACTCAAAAAGGGCAAGCTTGGTGACAAAGCGTCAACATACCGCTGGACAGCAAAGGGGGCACAATGACAAAGCCCTTACCAGAATTCACCATTACCATCGACACACGCGAACAGACCCCGCTACCCTTCAGCAACATCCCCACCGAAGCCGGGACACTTCAGAGCGGTGATTACTCCATCCGTGGTCTGGAACACCTGTTTGCAATCGAACGAAAAACAATTCCCGATCTCGTTGGATCAGTCACCCACGACCGGAAACGATTTGAACGTGAATTGCACCGATTGAGAGGATTCCAGTTTGCAAGGCTTCTAGTCATTGGTTCAGAACAACAAATTGCAAACGGGCACTACCGCAGCAACGCCACCCCCAAAGCCGTTCTGCATTCGATGTATGCGCTAGAGATTCGTTATTCCGTGCCCATCGTATTCAGTCCCACACCGCAAGCCGCCGCCCTGCTTGTCGAACGCTGGGCCTACTGGTATGCTCGCGAAGTCACCAAGAATGCAAGTGGGCTGCAATAGGAAGCGAACGCATAATTATAAGTATAACCCATAAAACCCGATCGTTTATCCATTTACACCCATGAGCACCCATCCCGCCCCATGACCTGAAAGCGTCCCGCATGCGCTATAATGCATTTTGCTTTACCATACATACCCATAGCAATGCACAAATCCACTAAATATAAGGGCTTTTTATGTGTTTGTTTTTCTGTAAATCATAAACGGAGCATGATTCCCCCGCTAAAATACCCCCCCATGCTTCAGGCTGATATGTTGCAGCACTCGTAAGATTACTCAGCCATGTTTTGCCGGAGCATGATTCCAGTCTATATTGACCGCCCCCCATGGGGAAAGGCCCCCCGCTCCGGCATTCCCCCGCAGACCGCCACCAGCACCCGCAGGACACGCCATTTCTGCTCGTTCACGCCAGAGCTGG
>JBLRXB010000170.1:0-4757 GCA_047920915.1 Kiritimatiellia bacterium | reverse complement strand
GTTGAGGGGCGAGGGTTGAGGGTTGAGGGGCGAGGGGTGAGGGGCGAGGGGTGAGGTTCTGTCAACTTTTGACAGAACGTCTTTTTCTGAGGGGGATGTATGATAAGGTCGGCGTATCCGCATGTACGGCGGTGTGTGTTGGTGACGGGGTGTTCTTCGGGGATTGGTTTGGCAACGGCGGAAGTGTTGCGATTGCGGGGTTGGCATGTGATTCCGACGGCCCGTCATGATGCTGATATTAGCATGCTTTTCAATAAGGGGTTTAAACCGGTACGGTTGGATCTGGCAGATGCTTCTTCGGTGGAGAAGGCCGTGGCCGCAGCCGTGGAATTGAGCGAAGGGGGCATTGGTGCTTTGGTGAACAATGCTGGTGTGGCCCAATATGGTGCGGTGGAAGATCTTACGCGTACGGCATTGGAGCGTCAATTTGCGGTCAATACGATCGGGGTGCAGGATTTGACGAACCGGTTGATTCCGCATTTTCGTGCGCAGGGTGGCGGACGGATTATCAACGTCAGTTCGGTATATGGCCGTGTTACGGCGCCGATGGTGGGGGCCTATTGTGCCTCCAAGTACGCGATGGAGGCTTTGTCGGATGCGATGCGGGTGGAATTGCGAGCGGAAGGCATTGCGGTATGCCTGATTGAGCCCGGGCCGATCTTGTCGGAATTTCGCAACAAATCGGCAGATCATTCCACGGCTCAGATTCAGATGGATGGTGGTCGCTACGGGGAAAAGTATCGTCGGCGTATGGAGCGCGCCAAAAAGCCGCAGCAGCAGGATTTTTTTACGAAGCCCCCGGAGGCAGTCGCGATCAAAATAGCGCATGCGCTGGAAGTAAAGCGTCCGGGGTCGCGTTATTGCGTTACGATTCCAGCTTATGCCGGAGCGTTTTTGCGGCGTTTTGCGCCCGATTGTTTGCTAGATCGGTTACTCGTCAACAGTGCCCGTGTCTGAAGTGTCATTTTCCGGCAGGAGGGTTGCCGTAACGCGGCTCTCTGCGCGGAATAGTCGCTGGGCCAGGCGCTTGATTTGCTCGGGCGTGATGGCTTCGATTCGGGTCGGAAATGCAAATGGGTACGCATGTCCGAGGCCATAGCGTTCATGCAGAGCAGCGTCCAATGCGGTGCTCAGTTGGTTCTGGAGTCGCATATCATGTCCGGCAAGTAATTGGGCGCGTGCGCGCTGGAATTCTGCATGGGTGATGCCCTGTTCGCGAATTCTGGTAATTTCTGCCAGCATGAGTTCCTCGACTTGATCAAGCGCGGACGGTTCTGTGCCCGCAAACAGCGCGAAAAATCCCGGATGCAAGCCTGTTTGCTGTGTGGCGCTCGTAAAGTAGGCCAGTCCGCGTTTTTCGCGTATTTCCTGAAATAGTGCGGATGACATGCCGGAAAGGGCGGTTTGCAGCAGATTGGCCGCATCGGCATCGGGATCAAACATGTCGAGGCCCGGGAACCCGGTGATAAGGATGGCTTGCTGGCGGCGGTCGAACTTGTGATCGCGCAGCAATGCGGGGATGGCTGCGGGGCGGGTGTCGGGGCGCGTGGGTGCCGGGCCAACCGTAATATCTTGCAGGGCAATCTTGAGTTTGTTTTCAACTTGCGTGGGATCAATATCACCGAATACGGCAATGACCAGATTGGATGAAGTTGCGAGGCGTTGATGGTGGGCCTGGATCTGGTCGCGCGTAAGGGTGGCAACGGTTGATTCGGTGCCATTCGGCAGGAATGCATAGGGATGTCCGCTGAAGAGCATCGCGCGCATTTGTTGCATGGCTTGTGAAACGGGATCTTCCATGGTTTGGCGTATGGCTGCCATTTGGCGCACGCGTTGCCGATCGAGTTCATCCTGGGGGAACGCGGGATTGAGAAGAATGTCGGCAACGAGATCCAACAGTACGGGCGCATCCTCGCTCAGCCCTGTGGCGGTGAGTCCGAATGCGTTGAATCCCGAAAAACTGGAGAGGTTGGCGCCGCGAGATTCGATAATTCCGGCAATCTCGTCGCGGCTGCGACTGGTGGTGCCACGCGTCAGCAGTTCAGCCATGAGTGCGGTGATGCCGGCCTGATCGGGATTTTCCGCCAGCAACCCGCCTTCGAGCGCTATGGCGATGTATACGAATGGCAGGCGTTGATTCGGTCGTAGCAGTAGGGTGACGCCGCTGGGCAGCGCAATGTGTTTCGTATCCTGGGGCTCGGGCAATACGGCCGCGACCGGGGTAGCGGCGGCATCATCCCCAGGCGCGATGACCACGCGGGTACGCGTATGCGGTTGTAGCCATTTGTGGGCTACCCGCGCTACATCTTCGGACGTGACGGCAGCGATTTGCTCTAGCAGGATTCGATCGGCAGCGGGATTGCCGGTAAGGTTGTGATAGAATCCGTAGTGTGCGGCCTGCCCGCTCATGGTGGTAAAGGATTGCAAGGTGCTTGTGATCAGCGAACGTACCGCTTGCGCGACCTCATCGGGGCGAAATGTGGCCTGGCGCAGGATTTCGATTTCCCGATCAATAGCGGTAAGTGCGTCTGCTTCCCTGGCAGGTTCCATTTGCGCGGATAGGCCCCAGAAGCCGCGATCGAAATACCATGCACCGATTCCCAGCAATAGTGCGTCGTCCTCGACAAGCTGACGGTGCAAACGCGCGGTGCGTCCGCTACCGGCAATCTGGGCCAGAACTTGCAGTGCTGCCGCGTCGGGGTGTGGGAATTCGGGCGCCCGCCACATCTGGGCCAGACGGGTTATGTTGTGCGGGGCCGTGAAGCGAGCCGTGCGCGGGGTTGCCTGCGGCGGTTCGACCGGCAAGAGCACGGGGGCGCGCGCAGGGCGTGGTAGTGCTTCGAGCGTCGCCGTTACATGGGCACGCACGGACGGAATATCAATATCGCCTACAATGATCACGGTGGTGTTGCAGGGGGTGTAGTGGCGTTGGTGAAAGGTTACGAGGTCATCGCGGGTCAGTTTGGAAAAGGTGTCAATGTATCCAATGGTTGGATGCCGATAGGTGGCTTCGCGCACGGCCGTCCGCCACAGATGCTGGATGAGCACGCGTCGGGGATTGTCTTGGCCCATGGCGATTTCACGCATAATCACGTCGCGCTCGGATTCCCACTCCTCTTCCGGAAACGCTGGGTGGAATAGGGATTCGGCATATAGATCGAAGGCGATGTGCCAGTTTTGTGCCGGAAGGTCGGCAAAGTAAACGGTGCGGTCCAATGTCGTGTAGGCGTTAAGGCGTCCGCCCGCTTCCTGTATCAGCCGGGAGAGATCGCCGGGGGGGATGTTGGTGGTGCCTTTGAATAGCATGTGTTCCACGGCATGCGATACACCCGCCCCCGTGAACTGCTCTTCATGCATCGAGCCTGTGCCAACCCAGAACTGGACTGTGGCGACTGGTGCTGCATGGTCGGGTTTGAGAATGACATGCAGACCATTCGGCAAGGTGAATGTGGTAAGGAGGGCACTTTCGCGTGTAAGAATATCGAGTTTTGCGCGGTTCTCCTGTTGTGCAAAGATGCTATTGCTAAATAGGACGCAGATGGCCGCGATTCGTAATGCATGCATGCTCATGGTTCCTCTTCTGTTGTCGGTTCAAATGGTTTTTGAAACACTTCGTAGAAATCGAACAAGTTGGAAAAATCTTGCAATGTATCTTCCTCTGTTTTGCCCAATTCACCTGCTTCGACGAGATTGAAGACAATTGCGCCGATATCCTCGCTGCGGTGGACGCCCCATTTGGCGAGTACGGCCAAGGTGAGCGGGCCGAATTGTTCGATGGCGTATTCCCGGAATCCCTGGGCTAGTTCGCGTCCGCTGATGTGCCGGTGCGGCCCGCTTGCCGATTTTTTCAGCTTGTGGACTGTGCATTCGAGTGCTTCGCGCAGGAATAGGTATGCTTCCATATCGTAGCGCGGATCCTTTTGGCAAATGGCAAAGAGTTTGTTCATGGGGTTACGCTTTGCATTCTGCGGTTATGCGTTGGGCCAATTGCTGCATCGCATCGGATGATTCGTATGATTGGGCTTTCCAATTCCAGTGGTGTCCATCGTTTTCAAAACGCGGGACCACATGAAAATGCAGGTGCGGGACGACTTGTCCGGCAGCGGCTCCGTTGGCCTGGTGCAGGTTGATGCCATCAGCTCCGAGTGCCGTTTGGAGGGCGGTCATGACCCGTTGCACGGTCTGCATGCAGGCGGTTAGGATTTTCGCGGGTGCGGCGGTGAGCGGGTCGATGTGTTGGCGAGGAATGACGAGTGTGTGGCCCTGAACGAGCGGGCCAATATCAAGAAAGGCCAGTGTGTGTTCGTCTTCAAACACGTTGCAGGATGGGATCTCGCCCGCTACAATTTTACAAAAAATACAGTTATCCATGTGGCCTCCCCTTGTATTGGAAGAATCATTGCGATGCATGCAGGTTGCCTTGGCGGATCGGTTTCGTCAATCGTGTTTCCTGAGAATCGCTATGCGCGGTCAGTTGTGGGTTGCATCGAGGTGGCGAGATGGCATACATTGGCGCGCATGCCTACAAATGCTGGAGAAATTGTTTCGTTTGGTGCGCTGTGCCGGATTCTGGGTAAGCCGCCGGTCTATGTATTGCGTCTGCAGCAGGCATTGGATCTTTATGTGCCCGAAAGAGGAGAGGGGTACCAGCGTCCGTATGTCTGTTTTCTGGAAAAAATCATTGCCATTCGTACGTTTGGGATTGGTTTGGCAGATATTGCCGATTTATTTGCGAAGGAACGCCGGTTGTTGGAATT
>JBLRXB010000169.1:0-4794 GCA_047920915.1 Kiritimatiellia bacterium | reverse complement strand
GAGAAAGATTTTTTTGAAAATCTTTGCTGCTCATTTCTTCCTGTATATGTAGGGATCATTGGGGGCCCTGATAAACGAGGAGACGATAACATGCCTGTTGCAATCACGCAAATTGTCTGTCCCCCTTCACCGTCCCCCTTCACCTCTCCCGTGCCGGCCCCCCCGGTCGGTGGCCACCTATTCACTTACGGCTTGCATTTTCAGCATCCCCTCAGCCATGGCCTTGCCGATATCGAGGAAGGTTTCAGCGTTTTGGAAATACATGTCGGCGCGGTTACCGGGGGAGACGTCTGCGGCCCGGAGAAAGGGGCGGGTGTCGATGGCGGCTGCGCGCGGGATGGTTTCGCCGATGGCAAGTTGGGCGTCGCGGACAATGTCAGCATGCCGACCATCCCAGCCTATGGCAGTAATCACGGCAGGCAGCTCCGGAGCCTTGAGATCGCGGCGGAGATCACGGATGAGATTAGGCAGATGCGTTGCATACTCCGCCGCCATCGCCGGGGTAGATGCATCGGAGATCCCCTGGAACCAGAATAGGCCAGCCAATGCGACGGGGCGTCCGTTGTAATCCGGATAATAGCGTTCCATATCATCGAGGGTTTTGCGGATGCTGTTGAGGAGTTCCATGTATTCCTGCCCGCTGAATGAATAGGCCTTGGTATCGAGCCATCGATCAATCATACGGAGACCAGTACCGGTATGTTCGGCATTGCCGGGATTCTTGTAGATCTCGGCGCGACCTTCAAAATGTTTGGACACGGCCGCCTGATAGCTGCCGGTAATCGAGTCGCCGATGAGCAGGATGCGCGGCAGTGGTGTACTGGGATTCTCAAGGTCGGCCAGGGCTGCTTCAATGGCTTCGATGGCCTTGGATGCCAGATTGCCAGTGCTGTGGACATCAGGTCTTTTGGGGTAGCCTTGGCGTATGGATTCAGAATAGAGATCATTGATGCGAACACCGTTTGCTTCCATGATTGCAGCTGCAACCGCATTATAGCGGCCCGGATCCTCCGGTTTTCGACCAGGCGTGTCGGGATGGGTGGGAGTAATGCTGCCCCAGATGAGAGTTGCACCGGTTGCCTTCATTCGGGCGACGAGCTCGCGCAGATTCTCCTCGTACTGTTCGATCGTGGTAGTGATGGTTCCGTTGATGACACAACTATGCCAGCGGTCGTTGGGTTTTGGGTCGCGATAGGCAATATCCCAGATCCCCCAGTTGAAATGGATGATGTCCCATTTCATGTTTTCGCCACCGCCACCACCGCTGGATGGCGGCATATAGTCGTGCGCGAGGGCGCGGGAGCCGCGACGGAAATGGGTTGGATGATGCGTACCAAAGCGCAGCAGCATCACGGGTGGATCAAAATGATCACCCAGCGTATGACCAAGCATCTGCTCGACACCGATCATGCCGCGCGGGCTGCGACCGCCATAGGCAACATCACCGACGCTTAAAAAGCTGCCAGCGGTCTCGGTGTTGTTATGGATCGGGTGGGCATCGAAGAGAACGACATCATCGCGGGTGGCCCAGGCACCATCCTGATTGCGCAGGAATGCATACGCAGGATTATTACGAACAATAGTTTCGAGTGTACCGGGTTTATCAATCATAGGAAGAGCAAAGGCATGTCCCGGTCGCTTGATGAAAATCGTGCGAAACGCATGCCGGGTCCCGGTTGCAAGACGGATCGGAATGATACGCGCCTCTGCCATGCCCGGCTCGAAACGATAGGCCTCTACGCCGTTCACCACGGTGATATTGAACGCTGACTCGCCCGCGCCAGCGAGGAACTCGTAATGACCATCGTAGGGCACATCCACCCAACCGCGCACCACAGTGGTATGGCCCGCCTCGAACGCAGCAGCAGGAAATGGCGTCATGGGAATCGGCTCGCGGCCGCGGTGACCGGCGCGTATCTGGCGGGTGCGTTGTTCGCCAAGCTCCACCAGCGCGGTGGCGATCGGCGTCAGCGCATCGTAATCAGCTGTGGCCGAATAGGCCCCGTGATAGACAGCGGCAGTGGCGTGTTTTGCCTCTTCCCCTGCGGTTGTTTCCGCATGCGGAAAAAAAGCATCATGAACGCCATCGGTGCGCCCATCGATAATCCCCTGCTCCAGCACGAGTTCGTCGCCGGCAAGGATAAAGAGTTTGATCGGTTTTTCGGCGGCGTTGGCAGTCATAATGTAACCAGCGAGTGCCAGAACGACAGTACGCATTATCGACATGTTGATCTCCTTGTTTAATCGCGGTTTATTCCTTCACCCGCATATAGAACGTGTATCGTTGATCGTAGGCGGTCGGGGGATTCTCGTCAAAGGGGTCAAACCCGCGAGACTCGATGATCAGGAAATCCACGCCATCTACCGTGCGTATCTCCATTTTGCGGGCAATGCTCTCATTGATACTGATGAGCATATTGTCAGACCAGAAATGACCACGGAACGATCCACTCCTGACCGAGCCATTCCCCCTAAGATGAAGCGTGTCTTTTCCTGGTTCCGGCCCGCCTCTTCGCGCGGCCCAAGCCTTGGCGCGCTCCTCGAATTCGGCTTCACTCTTGGGCCGTGGCCACAGGGCCCAATGCCAAGTTCCCTCGAAGGCTTTGTTGGGGGTGAATGTGCCGCTATATTGATATAAGTCGTTTTCGTCACCGCTATGAACCGCTGCGATTGTCATCTTAGGTTGCGCTTTGGCATATGCTTCTCCACCGGGCAAGCCAGCCATTACATGCGTTAAGCGCTCGCGCACCACACGCGCCCCATCCGATACCACATACCCACCAGGAAACGTCATGCGATCAGGAGACACCTGATAAGCAGCGATCAGTTGATCCATGGCAAATTGCTTGATATCCGCGGATGCCCCCTCAAGCTGTTTGCGTAATTCAAATGCGGGATGCAAAGCCGAATTTGTCGTAAATGCAGCGAGCGTCTTGAAAATCAACGGCAGGACGGCCTTGTAATGGTCTGGGTGCGTCCAAATGAGCTGAAGCGCCTCGATGGCCCGCGTGCGCAAAAACCAATCCTCATGCTCCATGTACTGCAGGATCGTATCACGATGCCGCGCCACAACTTCCACATCTGCCCGTTTGATGGCCTTGAGTGCCTCTTGAATAACCCACAACGATTCGTCCGGATCTTCAATCATCCGGCCAATCTGCTCGAACATGTCCGCAGTCAAGCGATTTCCCGGTAACGGACGCCCCTTGAACATGCCACTAATCGCCATCACGCCAGCATGACGAAGCCGTGGATCATTTGATCGGAGCAGCGGCACGACAATCTCATCGTGTTCAAGCGCAACAATTCGCCTGACCACCTCAGCACGATACCCAATCTCCGGATGCAATAGATACTTTGCGAGAAACTGCTTCGATACATCCGCCTCGTTCAGTTTCTCAAAAAACGCCAACGATGCATCTGTTTCCACTCTTTCCTGCAACATATCATCCATTGTGAGCAGTCCCCGGTTACTGGGAACAGGCGTGGTCCGCACAAACGCATCATCGGACGGGCGCCCCCAAGGACGCTCCGGGAGCTCGTACGTGTGCGCCCACGCCGGCAAGGGCGCACCAAACAAAACAAGATTCTTGCGCGGGATCGTGTAGGTCAACGCAAAGAAGTTGCCCCAGGCGCGCTCGTGCTCCGTGGTCGATGTGTCGTAGCGATCCAGAAAACCGGCAATACCGATGCTGCCATCATGGCGGCGCGAAAGCTCCATCACCCAGCGGCGGGTATCGAGAAACGAGCGATATTGTACCGGGCGACTTTCGTGAAACATGGACATGGCCTTGTGACGCCAGATCTCGCCAATCCCACCCCCCGTGTGCGCCGCATGAAACCAGCTCGTTGCGTAAAGACCTTTCATGCCAACATGATCACGCGCTTCCGCATAAATCGAATTTTCGCCCTCTGGCGTCAAGCGCGCAGCAGCCGCCATGGCAACCGCCAAACCGGCAGATTTCCCGTTATCCCGAAAACCACCTTCGGGCCACCCGTCGCCATAAGGCACGTTTTCGCGGCCAGCAAAACGGAAGAATGCCTTTAGGGATTCTTGGAGGGTGTATGCATCGACATCGACACCACATAGTTTGGCCAGCATTAAAAAGGTGACAGCGTGCACTCCGGCCGCATGCATTTGGCCTGATCCCGTTGAATAGCCAAAGCTTGCGCCGGGACGACCACTCCAGCCACCATTATACAAATTGTCTCGCAAGAAATCGGCCATATCCTGAATGGCTGGCAAAACGCTTTTATCACCCGTGCGCAAATAGTACTCGCAATAGGCTATGCCTTTGTAGCCTGCGTCCCATGCCATGCCACCAATTCGTTCCGCATCCGCAAACCATCTGCGGACAACATCCAGATCCTTTTCTTCGCCCGTGGAAAGCAGAAACAGTGCCGCCCCCCACCTTGAATGATCCTGCGTTGCCAGAACATCAGCCAGCTTGCGAACAATCTTATCCGACTTCGGGCAGTTGATCGGCCACGTTTCGCTATAGCTTCCCATAACGGGGATATTGACCACTACATCGCCCAGATCCTTGATCTTCAACCGAATCACACCATCGGTCGCCTCAGCAGCGGTAATGATATCCCCCAGAATTTCGCGCGGATCGCGATCCTTGAGCACGACGCCATTGATGCTCTCTATGATCTGTCCCTTTTGTAATTTACCCGTCAAGGCCGCCGGAGAGCCAGCTTCCACATTGCGGATGACCATCGTGAATGGCGGCTTTGTGAGATTGATGCCAATTCCCACCGGCCCGAAATTCTGAATCACAAAATCCCTGG
>JBLRXB010000168.1:0-4941 GCA_047920915.1 Kiritimatiellia bacterium | reverse complement strand
CACGGGAGCCAGAACCGCACGACCAGACTTGTACGTGTGGCTTTGCCAGTTGCGCGCACCGTTTCGCAGAGCAACAGTCCGTGACCACGATAATGGTCGGATATCTATCGCCGAGTACTTTCGCATGCAAGGGAATACGCCCGGAACCATCGAGAATGACACGCAAAGGCTGACCGGTTTTGCGTGATTGGACTAAAAGGGAGGGATTGTCCGCAGCAACGGTCCCGGCCCCGACCAGCACCGCATCCACCCGCTTGCGCAAATCTTGCACTTCGCGCCGCGCCGCCGGCCCGGTAATCCAACGCGAATGTTTTCTGGCATCCCCGATGCGACCATCTAACGTCATCCCCATTTTCAATGTCACAAACGGCTGCCCGGTCGTCACCCACTTGGCAAAAGGTGCCAGTAGAGCCGCCCCTTCTTCCTGGCAGACACCCGCGATAACCCGCACCCCGTGTTTACGCAACAATCGCAGTCCGCGACCGGCATGTTTCGGATTGGGATCCTTCACGCTGACGACCACTTCAGCAATGCCCGCCGCCAGAATGGCATCTACACAGGGAGGGGTCCGCCCATGCGTCGAGCACGGCTCAAGCGTAACATACAACGTGGCACCACGCGTTTGTCGAAGTGGCAGGCCGCGCAAGGCAACCACCTCCGCGTGGGGTCCGCCCGCCTTGCGGTGATACCCCTCGCCAATTACCTTGCCGGCGCGCACCAGCACCGCACCAACCGGCGGATTCGGCCGCGTCCGGCCCTCCCCCTTGGCGGCCAAGATCAATGCCCGACGCATCCAAAACACATGATCCTCGCTACCCTGTAACTTCATTTGTTTTCCAATCTTACCCGCCCCACTTCGTCGCCACCCTTAACCTCATACCCTTACCCGCATGTCCGCCGTAGCCTTGGCGAAGGAGGAACCCGCTTAACCGAAACGCCCAATCCGTTGCAAGCGAGTCGACTAAGGGTATCCGAGTAAGGGGGGCGGTTAAGGTATGCGAGTAAGTGCAAAAAGTTTCTCCATGCATCATCTGAGCCGCCCAAGTGCCCCGACTGACAAGGGGCGAGTCTACACGGAGACCGACTCGCGCTCCACGGTCAATTCCCGTCGGGCGCGATCCAGAATGCCATTCACAAAACGCCCGGATTCGATATTGCTGAAATACTTGGCAATGTCGATGGCCTCGTTGATGACAACCGCCGAGGGAATATCCGGACAAAACAGCAACTCATAGAGCGCAATACGCAGGACATTCCGATCGACCGCCGCCATTCGGGCAATCCGCCAATGCTGGGCATACTTGGTAATCGTCGCATCAATGGCGAGCTGTTCCCCATATACCCCCCGCACCAGCTTTTCGGCAAACGCGCGCGCCTTTTCGTCGCTGGTAGGATTCTCGCGAAAATAATCCTCAATCGTCCACTCCAGCTCTGCCTTGGGATTCAAGTCGAGACTGAATACCATCTGCAAAGCCCATTCCCGGGCATCGCGTCGTGTAGCCATACCCCTTAAGCTCCCAACATTTCAACAACGTTCGCCATTTCAATGGCAGCCTGGGCGGCCTGCCAACCCTTGTTGCCAGCTTTGGTTCCGCAGCGCTCGAGTGCCTGCTCCAACGAACCAGCACAGACAACCCCGTTAATGACCGGCACGCCGGTATCAAGCGCAACCTGACTCAAGGTCCGCGAAACCTGCCCGTTGATCAAATCCGCATGTGGCGTCGCGCCCTGCACCACGGCACCAAGGGCAATCACGGCATGATACTTGCCACTGGCCGCCAGAAACTGCACAACTTGCGGCAATTCATTGGCACCCGGAACCCAAACAGCCGTGATATCATCATCCGAGGCACCATGCCGCACCAGACAGTCAGCAGCACCACCGAGTAATTGCTTCGTAAGCAAGTCATTAAAGCGACTCACTACGATCGCAAACCTTTTTCCCTTCGCCATCAATGTCACTGATACTTCTTTCATCTTCCCTCCTTTTTTAAAGCTGAAACACTGAAACGCTAAAAATCTGAAAACATCAAAACAAATCTTAGCAACCCCTCGTCATACACCGCCCCCCAGCCAACATCCCATTTCTGCGGTTCCCTCTCCCGCAAAGCCCAACAGTCCCCTTCTGCGTCTTCTGCGGTTCCCTCCCCCGCAAAGCCCAACAGCAATTTCAGCTTTCAGCTTTTCACATTTCAGCTTTTCACAAAAGGTGCCCTAACTTTTCCCGCTTCGTCGCCAGATATTTCGCATTCTCCGCACCCGGCTCGCATACAATCGGGATTCTTTCCGTGATCGTCAAACCATACCCTTCCAAACCGACTACTTTGCGGGGATTGTTCGTCAAGAGCCGGATGCGATGTAATCCCAAATCTGCCAGCATCTGGGCACCAACCCCATAATCACGCAAATCAGCCTCAAAACCGAGCTCCTCGTTCGCCTCCACGGTATCCATACCCTCATCCTGCAAGGCATAGGCATGGATCTTGGCAGCCAGACCGATGCCACGCCCCTCCTGCCGCATATATAAAATAACACCATGCCCCTCATCGCCAACCATCTGCATGGCCCGATGCAACTGCAATCCGCAATCACAACGCATCGAATGAAAAACGTCCCCCGTCAAGCACTCGCTGTGTACACGCACCAACGGAGCCTCCTGCGAGGACGGATCCCCCATCACAAGCGCAATGTGATTGGCACCATCAACGATCGACTCATACAACCGCAACTGGAAAATGCCGGCTTCGGTCGGAAAACGTACCGCCCGCAAAAAACGTACCTGCTTTTCCTTGCGCCGACGATAGGCAATCAGGTCGGCAATGGAAATCATCAACAGATCGTGCTTCCGGGCAAAGATTTCCAGATCAGGCAGTCGCGCCATTGTGCCGTCTTGATTCAGAATCTCACAGATCACGCCGGCCGGCTTCAAACCAGCCATACGCGCCAGATCCACCGAGGCCTCCGTATGCCCGGCCCGATGCAACACGCCGCCCGGCACTGCCCGCAACGGAAACATGTGCCCCGGACTGACCAGATCGGCATCCGTGCTACGGCCATCAATCAATACACGGATCGTTTGCGCCCGGTCATGGGCACTGATCCCCGTGGTTACACCCTCCCGCGCATCCACAGACTCCATGAAGGCCGTGCCATAATGATCACCAACCTTGCCGCGCGCTGCCATCGGAGCCAGCTTCAACTGGTGCAATTGTTCCGCCTCCAAAGCGACGCAAATCAAACCCCGCCCGAAGTGCGTCATAAAATTGATCAGCCCGGCATCAATTTTCTCGGCCGCACATATCAAATCGCCCTCATTTTCACGGCGGGCATCATCCGTGACAATCACGGGTTTTCCCTGCCGGATGGCGTCCAAAGCTTCTTCAATCCCGGCAAATGGCATGCTTCCTCCTGTATCACACATGCTCCGGAACAGGACAATGCATGACAGGCGAAAAAAATACAGTCATACGCAAGTCCCCTTGCAGAAACCTTGCGTCAACACTGCATCTCCTCCCATCCAGACTCGAAGAAAACCTTCTTCTCACTGTCGGCAACGGAATTCCACCGTCTCAGTCCAGTCACAGCTGGAGTCGCGGACTTTTACCGCCGGTCGGGAATCGCCTGTCCATACAGACATCACCCTGTCCCGAAGACACAAAACCAAATTTGTAGAATACCGGTATTTACCAATCGCACCGGTACGATCAGCATAATGACACACCATTACACAGAAGCGCAAGCCCGAACTGACTCCCCTCAATTGCGCCGGGCACTCCCGCCACAGGAAGCACAAAGTGTGTACCCCTCACCCTTGCAGGCGGGACATGCTTCTCCGCGGTACAACTGGGTGCCGCGGCAGCGCCGGCATAGCACGTAACCGCGCGTGGAACAGGTGCGACAATCCCTCGCTTCACCGGTCCCATTACAACTCCTGCAAACACTGGTGCCCGCTTCCGCGCACGTTTTGCAAGGAAGCGTCCCCGTACCATGACAGGCATCGCATGCCTTGGTCACCTCCGCACCAATGCGATGCACGCGGCTATCCCCGCGCTCGAAAGGGACCCGGCCATGATCGCAGTCTTTACACTCGATGCGCCCCTGTCCCCCACAGCTTTTACAATCAGACCGGCCATACCCCCCGCAGGCGTTGCAGGCTAGCACAACCGATCGCATGATCGTTGCTTTTTGCCGCACAGTAAGCGTATCGACCAAACCAGGCGGTATCCAAGCCCCACCCAGCGGCGCATACCTTCTGGCTTGCTGGTATTGCCGGTACGCTGAGGCTGCGCGCCCCCGCACCAACTTCATATCATCAATGGTAGCCACCGCCACTACCGTACCGACCCCCTCACATCGCTTGCACGCCGTTTGCGACGCACCTGCACCGGAAACAGCCCTGCCAAAATCGCCCGAGGAACCACGATTCGAAGCACCCAATCCTTCAAAATGGACTTGCTGCTGTCCGCTACCAGCACAACGGGGACATGTTTTGCGAACACTGCGCGCAGCCGCTTCCGCAACTTGAACCAGTTGCAGAAGCTGGCCGGTCCGGCTTTCGTGACCAGCAGGATGGGTCACCCCTTCTAAGGCCAGCGCATTGAGAAAAAACAGGCGTGCCAGCTCGTACGCCTGGTTTTGTTCATACTTGCGGCCTTCGGCAAGCTCGTCAGCGACCCATTGCCCTGCGATATAGCCATCCTGCCGTTCCTCAACCGCAGCAGCCGGACGGGGCTCAGGCTGGTCCACCCCGGGGAATCGGGTGCTACAATGTACGCAAACGATAGCACCCCCATCATTCTCATGCCCGCACCTCTGACAAATGAGCAGTTGCCCGAATGCCACAACGGCCGAGAAGACAACAACAAGGCCCATCAACCAAATATGTATTTTCCGGGTGCGCATGATCGACCTCTCATTTTTTATCTTTTTGGTATCCCGCCA
>JBLRXB010000167.1:0-4944 GCA_047920915.1 Kiritimatiellia bacterium | reverse complement strand
CTCCCAGCGTCCGGCGGCGATGTCCTCCCGCGTTGCCAGCCACGTGCCGCCCACGGCCAGGACGCTCTTCTCGCGAAGGTAGTCCCGAACGTTGCCCAACGAGATGCCCCCGGTCGGAATGAACCTGACGCCCAGGTGGGCGTATGGCGCGCTGAGGCTGGTGAGCATCTTGATTCCGCCCGCGGCCCCGGCAGGAAAGAACTTCAGAACCCGGACGCCGGCGTCGAGTGCGGCCTGGAGCGAGGTCATGTCGCCAGCGGGTGCAAGTATTTCGGGGGGTGTTTGCATGGGGATGGGTATAGCGGCGGGGGCGGTTCGGGGCAATCTTAAATTACGGGGAGTGTTGCGTTCGGTAGTCTTCGGTCTGTAGTTGGTGGTTTTTATTTCCAGGGTGTATTTTTTGGTGTTTGGCAGTTGAAATATTTCCGTGTTATAGTGCGGTCCGTGTCGGGGATCGGATAGCAAGGGGAGCGTTATGTCCAGTGGCAACCAAAAAAGCGGTATGGATTTGGAAAGTGAAGTATGGCAGGCGATTTCAGCATTTGAGAAAATTCTGGAGGTGATGCCGGATGACCGGTCTTCGCTGGAAACGTTATCGCACGCTTATGAACAGACGGGCGATAAGGTCAAGGCGCTTGATTACCTGTTGCGGCTTGCGGAGGTGGTGCTTGGGGAGGGAGACAAAGAAGCGTCCGCCCATGTGTTGGAACGTTTGCAGGAGTATGCCGAGGCTGGTGATCATGTGCGCGCGGTGATACAGCGCTTGCAGGAGCTGGGTCCAGATGGTGTCGCGGATGTGGAGGGTGATACGGTTGCCGTGACGAATGATACGGATCGGGCGATGTTCCGGGTAACGGATGAGTTGGCATTTGCCTGGAAGTTGTTCGAAGCGGGGGAGATTTCGCAGGAAGATTATTCGATGGTAGCGCATGATCTGACCGAACTTTCGATCGATGCGCACCTATCGACGGCTTCGGTTTTGCATGTGTTGGATACGAGAGCGTTTAGTGGTCTGGAGCGGGTGATGGGGTATGCATCGCGCGAAACAAAGACGCCGATCATTTCGCTCGCATCCTACGAGGTATCGGCGGAGGTTGCCAGTGTGCTTTCGCTGGATTTTATGATCCGGCGGGGGGTGGTGGTTTTCGGGCGTATGCTGGACGAGTTGCTGGTTGCGGTTATGAACCCGTTTGATCAGGTGTTGCGGGAGGATGTTGCCGCAGAAACGGGGCAGCGGTGCCATTTTTTCCTGTCGCAACCGCGCGAGTTCGACGCCTGTTTGCAAGCACTGCAGTCTCCGGCATAGGAGGGCATACATGCGGGGCAGGGAGCAACAGCAAATTCGTGCAGCGGCTTTCGAGGGTGTCGTGCATCACTATGAAAGTCGCTTGTTGCGGTATGCCACAAGCATTGTGAATAATCCCGATCTGGCGCAGGATGTAGTGCAGGATGTCTTCATTCGTTTGTTTCGCAAATGGCGTGAGTCCTTTGCGCCAAGTGCGGCCTTGACGAGCTGGCTTTACCGGACGACGCATAATTGCGCGGTGGATGTGATTCGCAAGTATGAGCGTCGGCACAAGGTGGAGCAGGAGCACCAGGCTATGATTCCGGAACCGATGGTGTTGCATCCGGCGGGTGAGAATGTTGCTGCCGGGCAGCGGGTTAGCGCGGCACTGGGGGCGCTGCCGGCACGAGATCGTGAACTGGTGGTGCTGAAGGTGTATGAAGAGAAGTCGTACAAGGAGATCAGTGCGATTACAGGGTTGTCGGTTGGCAATGTGGGATATATTTTGCATCATGCGATGCGCAAGTTGGCTGATGCATTGGAGCGGGCATAATGAGCGAGCAGGATAAAAAGCATGGTTTAATTGCCTGTGAGGAGATCCGGGAGCAGTTGTCTAGTTATATGCTGCGTGAGCTTGGCGAGAAGCAAAGTCGTTTTGTGCATGAGCATTTGCGGTTGTGTGAAGATTGTCGTCGGGAAGCGGCTCGGATTGAAAAGGCGGCGGCATTGTTGCGGCATGAGGATGGAACCGGGGTTGTGGGTGCGCATGCTGTTTTGAATGAGAAGCGTTTGGCGCGGCTGCGTTTCACGGCGATGCATCCTGTTTTTGACTGGATGTATTACCGGCATCGTTTTGTGTCGGGTGCTTGTGCCGTTTTCCTGGTGTTGCTTGTAATCGTGTTGCTACGGAATTTTGGTTTATTGCGGCAGCAGAAGGTGGAGGATAGTATTCCGATCTGGAGGATGTTCCGGAGCGGGCGTTTACCAGAGTTGGTGGAGGATGCTGCGCGCGCACACGCGGAACGCGAGGGGCGGTCTGATTCTACCGGGCCGCTCGAGGAGGTTCCGTGATGGCTTTGCCGGTGATCGGTTTGACGATGGGGGATCCGTCCGGGATCGGTCCGGAGCTTTGCTTGCAGATGCTGGCCCTGCCGGCGTTGCGGGGCGTTTGCCGCATGCAGATTTACGGGAGCCGGGCTTTGTTGGCGCGTGTGGGGCAAAAGGTTGGCCTGGATGTGCCGGAGGACATGCTTGTCTATGATGATGTGGATTTGGATGCGGCTGGTGTGGTTCCGGGGCAGGTGCAGGCGGCTTGTGGTGCGGCGGCTGCGCGCTGTGTTGAGCGGGCCGTTGCAGATGCGCAGGCGAGGCGAATTGTAGCGGTGGTGACTGCCCCTTTGCATAAAGAGGCCTTGCATGCAGCTGGTTACGCGTATCCGGGGCATACTGAAATGCTGGCAGCCCTTACCGGTCAGGCGGATGTGTGTATGATGATGGCTTCGGCGGATTTACAGGTTTGTCTGGTAACGACGCATGTGGCACTCGCGCAGGTTTCCCCTCTGGTGACACGGGCGCGCGTATTAGGGACGATTCGTCTGGCTGATACGGCCTTGCGGCGTCAGGGGGTAGCGCGGCCGCGTATTACGGTGTGCGGGTTGAATCCGCACGCGGGCGAGGCTGGTGCTTTTGGTTGCGAGGATGCGGACGAGATTTTGCCGGCAGTGGAGGCGGCCTGTTCGCGGGGTTATCTGGTGCAGGGTCCGTTGCCGGCGGATACGGCTTTTTTGCCGCATGTGCGTGCACGGACGGATGTGTATGTGGCGATGTACCATGATCAAGGGTTGATTCCTTTCAAGATGGTGGCGTTTGAGTCGGGGGTAAATGTAACGCTGGGGCTTCCGATTGTGCGGACATCGCCTGATCATGGGACGGCATTTGATCTGGCGTGGCGCGGGACGGCTTCCGGTGGAAGTATGCATGCGGCTGTTGAGATGGCATTGCGATTGGCGCGGGGTTGACACAGGATGTGCAACTGGAATATCATCGACGGTTGTCAGGTATGATGAATGTTTGGTCCGGGTGATGGTGCCTGGATATCCACTGTTGTTGTGTGGAATAGCATGCGGCGTAGGTCGCGGTGAAAGGTGGTTTTGTGACGACGGTAGAGCGTTTGTTGGCATTGCAGGAGCAGGATTTGATGATTCTGCGTATTGAGACAGAGTTGCAGGATATTCCGGCCCGCAAGGCGCGTGAGCAGGAGCGTTTAGAGCAGCATAAAGAGGCGCTGCAGGCGGCGGAGTCTGGCGTGCAGGCGGCGCAAGCCTCGTTACGTCAGCATGAGCTGGAGGTACAGACGAAGCGCGATCAGATTGCAAAGTTACGCACCCAGCAGATGAACTTGAAGACGAATAAGGAATTCAAGGCGATGTCGGATGAGATTGAGGGGGTGGAACGTTCGATTCGTCGTGATGAGGATAATGAGATCACGATTATGGAGAAGATCGAGTCGTCCCGTGGAGTGATGGCCGCGCAGCAGGCTGCTTTGGATGCCGAGCAGAAGGAAGTGGATGAGGACGTGAAGGTCTTTGATGAGCGTGCGGCGGAATTGGATGCGGAATTGCGTGCGCTGCAGACCCGTCGTAAGGAGTTGGTGGAGGGGATAGAGCCGGAGTGGTTGCAGCGGTATGAGGTTATCTTGCAGCGCCGGCGCGGTGCTGTGTTGGTGTCTAGTGCCAGTGGTGTTTGCGGTGGTTGCCACATGGCGGTGCCGCCCTACCAGCAGCATGCGGCTCGCAAGCAGCTTGAAATGGTTGTTTGCGGTTACTGTGGCCGCATGCTATATTGAGTGTTGACTGGTAGAGGCGTTCGGTCGCCTTCCGTTTCTTTCGGGAATACGGGGGGAGGAAAGTCCGGACTCCGTAGGGCAGGGTGTCCTGGTGTAGTGCCGGGAGGTTTCCCGTTGAAGCGGGGAAGATGGAAAGTGCCACAGAGAATATACCGCCTTGTTTCACGGGGCAAGGGAGGGCTTGCCCTCCGAAGCCTTGGCGAAGGAGGGTAAGGGTGAAAAGGTGGTGTAAGAGACCACCGGGCGAAACCGTAAGGTTTGGTTGCATGGTAAACCCCACTCGGAGCAAGATCAAATAGGGGATGTGAGAGGCGGCCCGTCTCGCTGTTTGCGTAAGCAAGCAAGCATTCCGGGTTGGTTGCATTAGATAAATGATCGAGCCGCGGTCGCGTATGCGGTTGTGGTAACAGAATCCGGCTTATGACCTTTACCAGTCACTTTTTTTTATGGATGGGCCGCTGGAGATTGCTGGCGGGCTTGCTTTGCCTGCTGTTGTTGGCGGCATTGGTATTGCGAACCCCTTCTTTTTTCGTTGGCAACGATATTTCTTTTTCCGGGGATGCTGTTTCTGTGCGCCATGAGATGGATATCGGGATGTTGCGGGAGCATGCCGACGTGTTTCGTGGTGCACGTGTGTCTGTCGCGCCGGATGATGCGAATTGGTCGGATTTTCGGTTTGCGGGTACGTTTTTCGTGTATGCAAATTCTGAAGAGGGCGAGATGTTGTTGCGTCGCGCGGTTGTCGGGTATCGTCCCGAGCAGCGTCAGTATATTGTTTCCGAGGGGGATGAGGTTGGTGGGGCGGAGGTCGTGC
>JBLRXB010000166.1:0-4950 GCA_047920915.1 Kiritimatiellia bacterium | reverse complement strand
CGGACATGCAGGCGATGGCAAAAGAATACCGGTTCCTCAAGGGCTTGCTCTATAGAATCGGTGCTTCATCGGTCATAAAACGAATAGAAAACAAATACCCAAAAGCCCTTGAAACATCCGATGAAGCAATCAAGCAGCTTGATTACCTTCGAAAACGAGAATCGAATATGCGGTATGGAAAGCTCAGGAAGCAAGGGCTCTTTATTGCCTCCGGACATGTCGAGGCTGCTGCAAGAGTTATTGTCGTCAGACGATGCAAACAGGCTGGCATGCATTGGAGGCATATAAACGCCATCCGCATCAGTGCTGCCATTGCAAAAATGCGATCGGCTGCATAATGTATCAACAAAACAAAATCGCACCCCATCATCGGTGGCCAACGTGTGCAATCAGGCTCTAACATACGCGAGAATTTTAGCCTGCATTGCTTTGTTCGAATTTTCGATCTTTCCAGCAGGCAGGATCAGGATGGTCGCCCTTTTGTCTTTCCTGAACACGGAACACTTTCAGCGAAGCTGGCTAGACTTCCCCAGAATCGCGATTGCCGTATTTATCCGTGAAGGCGATATCGAACAAGCGGAAGCCCTGCGATTAAGTATCCCATACATGCGATTTATCGTGGCATACTTGTTCTTTGACGGTCTCTTCATCATCTACAGCCATGCCATCCGGGGCGCTGGCGATACCCGCTTTGCCATGACGGCAGGTTTGCTGCTATCCTGGCTGACACTGTCCATCCCCGCCTGGTTGCTGCAACAATACAGTCCCTCCGAAATCCCTCTCTGGTACCTGCTCGTTGCGCATGTCGTGCTCGCGGGACTTCTCTTTGGTTGGCGCTACCGCCAGGGTAAATGGACCCGTATGCGCGTCGTCGAAGATGCGCCCGTCTACGAAATCGACACACATGCCGAAGGCGGTATCTCCGGCTAAAGCCGATCCGCCCAGGCCGCCGCGACCGCGACAGAGCCCGCCTCACTCAAATGCAACCCATCCTCCAAAACATAGTCAGGGCGCCTGCGCACAACCCTTTCACAATCCACGAGCAAAATACCCTGCTCGGATGCCAAACGCCGAATGGCAGCATTCAGTTCAAAAACGCGCTCGTTAAGCGGTTCCCTAACACCAAAAAAAGGGGTGATCGTTGCGATTGCGGGCAACACCTTTCGTGCCTTTGCCATCTCGATCATACTTCGTAAGTAAGGTATAATATCTTCCGCCGCCGCGTTATCCTGTATATCGTTGACCCCCTCTAGGATCAGAAGAAAACCAGGCTTGTATTGATCCAGTGTCGCCGCAGTCCGTCCTGCGCCCCCCCACACACGCTCGCCCCCAATCCCTTGGTTTACCACCCTCTTGCCAAGCATCGTCGCTAGATGCTGCGGATAGGGCGTTACCCCCCCGAAGCCCGCTGTAATACTGTCGCCAATGCAAACATACAGGTCCGGATCGTTTCCCCCGAAATCATGCCCCGTACCGTAGGCACGACGACCTGAATCACTCTCATTACACCCACTGGTGGCAACCACCACAAACAACACAACCAGCCATACAATTCGAAATACCTTCATTTCTCAACCAACCCTCTTTTTTGCCTTTTTTATGCCTCGCGGATTTACAGGAAATAGCCAGCAACGTCAACCATTCATCCAATACGCCCAGCAACCTTTCCTTGATTCACAATATAATCGGCATATAGTTGAAACCAATGATATGGCTTTTACAATTTCAGTGGCCCGCAGGCGTAGCCCTCATGCTGTATGGAATCCTTACCTGGGCTGACGGAATCGAACCCATTCTAGGGCGGAAACTATCCGCATATAGCGAAAAAACGGCCCCGTATTCGATTGCACGCTTTTTACTTGGCGTCCTTTCCGGCACCTGCCTCCACGGCAAACGTGGCTTTCTCTTCTGTAAAAGACGCTATCTCGCCGGACTGCTCGCGCCTGCAGCGGCTGGCATCTTTGCGTTTGGCATGGCCATCGGCATCTTTGTCCCCGCCTCCATCATCATCCTCGCCCCAAATTACTGGGCCTACCCCCTGTTGATCCTCGGAATAACCATTCAACTGAGCTGCCGTGCTCCAACCCTGCGCCAAACGGGCCCGGCATTGCTCGGACTAGGATGCTGCTGGATTGGCTACACCGCCTGCCGGATGGCACCCCTGCCACCACACCTCGTCTCGCACGGCATTGCCGGCCTTCTTGTCACCGCCACAATCACACACACGCCTGCGGCCGCTTTCCTCGCACTCACGGCCATGCAAAAGCACCCCACGGAAAATATATACCTGCTTACGGGCATAGCAATCACACTCGGAATGTGCTGGCTACTGATCCTCTGGTGGAAGCTTCGCAATACCCGCCGCCCCTTTGCACCCCCGATATCGCTTCTGTCCAAATTCGATCTTTTATTCCCGGAACGCGCCCTGCAAGCAGCACTCCAGGAAAACCGCAGGATGGCGATGGGACTCGCCTCTGCCTCGCGCGCACTTACCGAATGGGATACGACGAATGCCATCGATCCCCTGCAAACGGTCCGGGATGTGGAACGCGCCATGGATGAATACAAACCCGCTGCCCAGCATTATCTCAGCGAACTGACACGATGCAAACTCTACGAAAGACAAGCGCGCCTGCTTATGTTCTTGTATATCAACATCGGGGATCTTGAAAGAATCAGTGATCACCTGCAGGCCGTTGCAGAAACCCTACCCCTGGCCGTAAAACGCATGGAGTACCCTGACCCCATCTTGCAGAGCCTCGATGCCATGCTGGTAACCACGGCAGAAATTATCGATTTGCTGGCGCACGCTATGACAGGAAACAGGGGACGCAAGCAACATCTGATTGGTGGTGTTCAGGAAAAACGCGATCAAGCCTTGCAACAGCTCGACCATTTTACCGCCATTTTAAACGATATGATTCTGCATAAAGCCATTAAACCGTCCAAAGCCATCCGTATGCAAGATCTACGCTCACACTTTGAACGCTTGATTCGACATGTCCGTGCCATCGCCATTGCTGGCGAACAAGAAGATTTCTGGATCGAACCCGATGTCATCCATGAACGCGCCATCCCGCTTACCAGAACCCGAAAGAAAGAACAGCTACCCCAGCAGCAGATCCAGGCGCTACTCCAGGAGCAAAACACTTGAACAACTACCCCATCAGCTTTTATCTAATTCAGACCGCTGCGCTCTTTGCTGGTCTATCTCTCTTCCTTACCGGCATGTCCGCAATGAGCAAGGGCCTCCAGGACGCCGCAGGAAAAGGTATCCGACGCATACTGCAGCGCGCCACAGCAGATCGGCGCCGCGCCATTTCGCTCGGTACGATGCTGGGCGGACTCATCCATAGCAGCGCAGCATCCGTCATGCTCATCGGTTTCATCAGTGCTGGCCTCGTAACCTTTTCGAGCAGCGTGCCTGTGATTCTAGGAATCAATATCGGCACCACCCTCTCCATGCTCATGATCTCATTCCGGTTGGGCGATGCCTGCTGGCTGGCCATCCTCGCCGGATTCCTCCTGCGTCTACGACCCCAATCCCGACACGCTGGCACTGCCCTGCTCGGGTTTGGACTCATCTTTCTCGGACTCAATGTCATGAGCGACGCCATCTACCCCTTCCGCGACGAACTCGCACCAATCCTTCGTTACTCCAATGGAAAAACCCTGCAAGGTATGTTGACAGGCGTTATTGCATCGCTCCTCTTTACCGCGATTATCCAGAGCAGTGGCGCTACCATTGGTATGGTCTTTGCCATGCTTACCGCAGGTGCCATGACAAGCTTCGAACAGGCCTACCCCGTTATCATTGGCGCAAATGTCGGCACCTGCGCCACGGCACTGATCGGCGCCGCGCGCAGCACCATCGAAGCGAAACGCTGCGCGCTGACCCATCTGCTTTTCAACATCTTTGCCACTTCGTTGGCCATGATTACCGCACCAATCATGTACCGCTTCATCCCGCTGACGACACCCGCAATTACCAGCAGCGGGATATCCACACACATACTCGTATCCCAATGCGCCAACGCCAATGTCATCAAAATGATCCTCGCAGCAACTATCGCCCTGCCCTTCTCCTCGCTAGCTGCAGCAACCGTGCGCACATGGATGCCGGATCGCAAAAAAAACGATACCACCACCCTGCTCGACCCGGATCTGGCGACGACACCAGAAGACGCCCTGCAAGCAGCTATCCTCGAGTTACATCGCATGACCCAACTCTGCACCCAACGCCTCCAGCACATGCCCCAATTGCTCCTGCATCAACACACCACCATCAGCCGCAAACTACAGGAAACCGAAACCGCCGTCGCCACCATACGTGAATCCATGCAACACTTCTTACGCCAATTGTCACATATGGCTTTGACCCGGCGACAAAGCATGCTCGCTACCCTGCTTTACAACGGCATTGACCACGTCGAACGCATCGCTGACCACATCGGGGTTCTCGCGCGCGCCCTGTACGAACGCCATCGTAACGCGCAGACCGCGATTCCCCTCGCAACCCTGCGCGAGCTTCTCCAGCTCAACAAACGAACCACAGAGGTCATGCAAGCACTCGAAAGTGTTCTCGTTCCGCGACGCGAAGATCGCGCCCCCGCCATCACGAAAACGTTACAGGCCCGCGATAGATTTATGCAAGCCATGGAAATCGAACGGAATCGTATCGCGACCGATCTGGCGCAAGGAACTTGCACACCAGCCACAGCGATCTTCCGCACTTGCTATTTCACCGAACTCAGCCGCATCGTCAAACATGCGCGTGCACTAGCACTGCAGACCGATAATCGCCACTTCCGCATTAAAACCAAACGCCTCGGAAAATCCGTCTGACAGCCCCCATATCCCCATTGATTTCTCGACCACTAATCTGATACCATCGCAAATATGACAACCACAATCGAAGAACATGCGCACCAGTGGGATCTCTCGAAAGAC
>JBLRXB010000165.1:0-5041 GCA_047920915.1 Kiritimatiellia bacterium | reverse complement strand
GGGCGAAGGTCGACCTGAAGAGGAGAAAATATGATGTGGGCGTTGCAATATCCAATATCCAACAAGGAATATCCAAGTAACAAGTTTGGAAAGAAAGCGTCGTGTATACATACCGGCAGAGTTATTTTTTCGCCACGTATTCTGCAGTCTGCGGTCTGTGGTCTGTGGTCTGCACGTGGAGTGGTATGAAGGGTGTTTTTGTGACATTTGAGGGGCCTGAGGGCGGCGGGAAGTCAACGCAGATTCGATTGCTTGCCGCCCGGTTAGAGGTGCTTGGTCATGAGGTGGTGCTGGCGCGTGAGCCCGGCGGCACTGCGGCCGGTGAGGTGATTCGCAATTTGTTGCAGCATGATACGGCGGGCGAGCATTTATGTGCGGCGGCGGAGACGTTGTTGTTTTCGGCTAGTCGGGCCCAGTTGGTGCATGAGGTGATTGTGCCGGCCTTGGCGCGAGGTGCGACGGTGTTGTGTGATCGTTTTGCCGATTCGACGACAGCGTATCAAGGGTATGGACGCGGTTTTGATCCGGACGAGCTGGCGCATTTACATGCATTTGCGCTGGGAAATCACTGGCCTGATGTTACGCTCTTACTGGATGTTCCTGCCGCGGTTGGTTTAAAGCGGATACATGCGCGAGCGGGGGGTGGGAATGCGGGGTTGGATCGAATGGAGCGCGAGGCGCAGGAGTTTCATCTAAGGGTTGCGGAGGGGTTTCGCTTGTTGGCGGCACGATATGGTGACCGTTTCCGGATTTTAGACGCGACGGAAACACCCGAACAGGTGCACGCACGAATCTTGGCGTTGCTGGCGCCTTGGTTTCCTGCCTTGCACATGGGAGAGGATGCATGACGACGGATCAAGCATATAGCTATCTGGCACAAAGTTTAACGGCGGAGCGTCTTGCGCAAGCATATGTGATTGAGGCACCACCACGGGGGAGTGGTCTTGAACTGGCCAATCGGCTCATGGCCCGGCTGTTTTGTACGGCGTCTGCTGCGCCCTGCGGAATCTGTAACGGGTGTCGCGGAGTGGAGAAAGGGATCCATCCGGATTTACACCGGATCGAACCGGAGAAAAAGTCCCGCGTTATCGCGGTTGATGCGATGCGATCCTTTCAACAAGAATTTGCCCGTACCTCTTTTGCTGGTGGCTGGAAGGTTGGTTTGATTATCAGTGCCGATTGTTGTCATGCTTCCTCCGCCAATGCATTTCTCAAAACGCTCGAAGAGCCGCCCGAGCAGACAATATTTTTACTATTAACGGACCAGGTGCAGCGATTGTTGCCAACGGTCCTTTCGCGGTGCCAGCGGATATCGTTAAGCGGGGAGGATGAATTGTTGCCTCCGGGCGAAGCATATGATTTGGTGGTGGCCGCGCTGCGTAAAGCGGGGGCTGCTGGACGAATTGGAGCCATGGCTGCGGCATCGGAAATTTGTGCACTGTTGAAGCAGCAGAAGGATGCGCTTGTGAAAGAGGAAAAGGCGGCGGCCCGGGAAGAAGAGCAGGATATCGATAGTGAGACGATTGATGGGCGTGCCGGTGCGCGTTACCGGGAGGTGCGTCAGCAGGTTTTAATGATGGTTCTCTGCTGGTTACGCGACGGTTTACTGCTGTTTACAGGGAGTGATCCGGCCTTGTTGCGGTTTCGTGAGGAAGTCGCGTATTTGCAAGCCCGGTTGCCGGCGTCTTATCAGGAAGGCCTACGCCGGATTCGTGTGTTCGAGTCTGCCATTACGCAGTTGAATCGCAACATGCCGGAAGCATTGACGCTGGGGCAGGCATTCCTTAGTCTCTATGGCGAATCCCGGTGAACCGGGCACACGAATTCTGTTCACGAAAGCGATAAAGCAGTATGGGAAAACAGGTAACAGTAGAAGTGGCGCCCGGCGAGCAAGTTGTTTGTTCTTGTCCGGAGCGTGTTGCCATCCATATGGGGGATCGCTGTTTGTTCGAACAAGCGGGATTGACCGAGAGTGGTGCGATTATTGCCGATGCGGATGTCCCCGACGATGGGGATTCTTCGGCGTTACCGGTGATTCTTCGTTGCGAAACGCTTCAGGATCAAGCGCGGATGCGAGAAAATACTTTACTGGCACAAATGGCAGAAGAGGCCTGCCGGAAGCATTTGGCCGGATTGAAGCTGGAAATGCGTCTTGTGCGGGTGCGTTATTCGTATGATCGCAAGCTCTTGCTGGTGGTATTTGCTGCTGATGAGCGGGTAGACTTTCGGGAACTGGTGAAGTTGTTGGCGGGCGAGTTCCATTGCCGGATTGAATTGCGGCAGATTGGCGTGCGCGATGAGGCCAAGTTGATCGGTGGTTTTGGTCCTTGTGGCAGGGAGCAATGTTGCACAGGGTGGATACGGCGGTTTGAGTCCGTGAATGTCCGGATGGCTCGCACCCAGAATTTATCGTTGAATCCCCAGGGTATCAGTGGCATGTGCGGACGTTTGAAGTGCTGTTTGCGTTACGAGGACGACCAATATCAGGATGCGTTGCGGGGGCTGCCGCGAGAAGGGAGCCGCGTTGAGGGTCCGGATGGAGAGGGGCGTGTGGTTGAGCTGCAAGTCTTGCGGCAGAAGGTGCGCGTTCGGTTAGAAGATGGCCGTATGCTATCCTATGATGCCGAGGACTTGCGAATGCTGTCAAATCGAAAGCGCTGCATGCAGTATGAACGGCATATGCAGGAAGGGGATGCTATATGAAGGTGTTAGTGCTCAATGGGCCGAATTTGAATATGCTGGGTCAGCGTGAGCCCGATATTTATGGGGCAGAAACGCTTGATCAGATTCTGGGGCAACTGCAAGCTGTTGCTGGCGAACACGAGGTCGAGTTGGTGTGTTTCCAGAGTAATGTCGAGGGTGATCTTGTGACGCAGATTCAGCAGGCGCAGCAGGCCGGGATGGAAGGAATTATCATGAATCCCGCTGCCTATACGCACACGAGCATTGCCTTGCGCGACGCGATTAAAGGCAGCGGTTTGCCGTGTGTGGAGGTGCACTTGAGTAACACGCATACGCGCGAGCCATTCCGTCATGTGAGTCTCACGGCGGGTGTATGTATGGGGCAGGTTCAGGGGTTTGGTGGCTACGGGTATGTAATGGCACTACAGGGACTTTTGGTTGTGATGAAAGAGAGGGCCGCATGAAAAAATTACATCGATTCCTTACGTTGTGTGCGTATGCGTTCGTATTGGCTTTGGGGATGGGCCTCGCGTTGCTGGCATTTTATGACTGGGCCTGGCATCAGGTATTTTGGAAGCTGGCAGATTTACGGTGGGTTGGGGTACTGCTGGGGCCGTTTGTTTTTGTTATGGGATTGGTCTGGATGGCAGGCGAGATGCAATGGGGGCGTAATCGTTTTCTGGCGTTTCGCAATGAAGGTGGTGCTGTGAATATCAGTACTGCGGCGATATCGGAATATCTAGCCAAGCTGGCGCCCTCGTTTCCGTCCATCGTTCATATGCATGCTATAGTGGAGCCTGTTCGTCGCAAGATCGATCTGGTGGTGGACATCCGTATCAAAGCGGGGCCGCAGTTGCATGAAATTTGTGAGGTTTTGCAGAAGCGGGTGCGCGAAAGCATGGAGACGGGTTTAGGGATCAAGGATGTGCGGCACGTGATTGTGCGGGTGAAAGAGATTAGCGGGGAGCACCGCTCTTAGTCGTGCGCGGGTTGGTGGTGGGTTTTGCGTGATACGGGAAGAGGGCGTGAACGCCCTCTGTGCAACTGGATACCTTGCCAACTTGGCCATGAAATTGGGCGATGTTGCAGTGAATAAGCAGAGAAGTGGAGGTATTGAAGATGGCGGATTTGGGAATGATTGTGGTGGGATCGGTGGGGTTGGATACGATTGAGACGCGGGATGCAAAACGGGTCGAAGTTTTAGGCGGATCGGTGAGTTATGCTTGTGCGGCAGCCTCGTTTTTCACCAAGACCGGTATGGTGGGGGTAGTGGGCACGGACTTTCCTGAAGAGGCGATGAAGCAATATCGTGCGTACGGTATCGACTTGGCTGGGTTGGAAACGGCAGAAGGCAAGACGTTTCGCTGGGGCGGGGTTTATGCCGAGGACATGATCAACCGGACGACGCGATTCACTGAGCTCAATGTGTTTGCCGATTTTCATCCACGGTTGCCGGAATCCTATTGCGATGTTCCTTTTGTGATGCTTGGTAACATTTCGCCCGAGCTGCAGTTGGAGGTGCTCGAGCAAACCAAGGGGGCCCGGTTTGTGGTGGCGGATACGATGGATTTGTGGATCAACATTGCGGATCAGGCTTTGTTGGATGTGATTAGCAAGGTGGATATGCTTTTGCTGAATGATGCCGAGGCACGCTTGTTGACGGGCGAACATCATGTTTTGCAGTGTGCCCGTTGGATTCTGGATCGCGGTCCACGCTATGTTGTGATCAAGAAGGGTGAGCATGGTGCCATGCTGGTCACCAAAGAAGATATTGCGATTATTCCTGCCTATCCGGTAGATGCGGTTGTGGATCCGACGGGGGCGGGGGATTGTTTTGCGGGTGGATTTCTTGGCTATCTGGCAAGTCGCGGTAGTGTGGATGATCGTACGGTGCGGCAGGCATTGCTTTACGGGAGTGTGATCGCTTCTTTCGGGGTGGAGGCATTCTCTTTGGAGCGCTTAGCCGGTCTTTCGCCTGCTGACATCGAGGAGCGCGCAGCATCCTTGCGCGAGATGATCCGGTTTACGTAATCCCATTTCAAAATTACATGAAGGCAAAAAAAGAGCGCACCGGATGGTGCGCTCTTTTTTGGTCGATATCAGTTGGGCAGTACAGGCTTTGCGCGACGCGATGGATTGTAATTATCCAACAGATTTTCCTCATCAAATTGCGGATGATCCTCATTGAACAATTCGCCAGGCATCACACGTAGGGAGCCACCCTTTGTTAAAACAATCGCCTGTTTATCCCCAAAAGGAGCTTCATCCGCATCGAGGGTTGGTACAAGATCGGTTGTTGCACCCGAGGTAATGTTACGAGTCATGATGAAGGGCATGCTGTCGGGGGAATTGCCACGGT
>JBLRXB010000164.1:0-5042 GCA_047920915.1 Kiritimatiellia bacterium | reverse complement strand
GGTCGGGATCATTACCCTCCCGACCTTCTACGCCGACATGCAGGGCCGTATGACCGACCCCGAGGCAAAAAGTGCATCACGTGATGTTGCCAATATCCTGCGCGATATGCGCCGTGAAAATGTGGATGCCGTCTTGCTGGATCTACGCAATAACGGGGGCGGATCCCTGGTAGAGGCCATTATCCTAACGGGGCTCTTTATCCATCCAGGACCAGTTGTCCAGGTACGCGAACGCAGAAGTGTATCTATCATCCCCAACACGGATCCAACCATTGCATTCAATGGACCGCTTGCCGTGCTCGTAAACCGGGTCAGCGCGTCCGCATCCGAGATTGTCGCCGCAGCCCTGCAGGACCATGGCAGAGCCATCATCATCGGCGACTCAAAAACCCATGGCAAGGGATCCGTGCAAACCGTCAGTCCTCTCGGCCGACGGGAAGACTCTGGTTCGCTGAAAGTCACTAACGCGCTCTTTTACCGCATCACCGGCGGATCCACCCAATTACACGGCGTCACCCCCGACATCATCATTCCTTCGGCATTCGACTCGTCCGAATTCGGCGAGGATTTTCTAGACAATCCACTGGAATGGACAACCGTGCAGCCTGCCATGTACTCCGTCTTTAGCAATCTGCAAACCATCATACCGCAACTCAAGGAACAATCCGAACAGCGCCGTACCGAAAACAAGCGCTTCCAGGCATACCTTGCCATGCTGGAGCGGATTCGGGTTATGAATGAATCCAAATACATCACGCTGCACAAGCAAACCCGGATGGAACACCTCCGGACGGAGCGCGAACTCACAGAACTGCAAAACCAGCTGATGGACCAGGCCGGCGGTCCGGAAAATGAGTCCAAAGACGAACCGCTCGCAGATCTTGTCAAGGAAGAGGCTGTCCTCATCCTCTCCGACTGGATCACCATTCGTGATAACAACGCAAAACAAGCCTCTGCCAATCCGTCATGAGCACCCCGTTCTGGAAGATGCATGGCGCTGGCAACGATTTTATTATCCTGAACCGGATCAACTCTTCGCAGCCCCAACCCACGGCAATACGGATACATAATTGGTGCCAGCCACATACCGGCATCGGCGCCGATGGCCTGATTTTGTTACAATCCGCAAACAACGCGGCGCATCACTTCCGTATGACCTTTTTCAACCCCGATGGGGGGGAAGCCGAAATGTGCGGCAATGGCGCACGCTGTATCGCACGCTTTGCCTATGAGCAAGGAATTGCCCCTCCCAATATGAAATTCGAGACCGCCGCGGGCGTGATTTCCGCCCGCGTCGAAAGGAATCTCGTAACGATCGACATGCAGATACCAAACCATATCGAATTTGACCAGCAGCTTGAAATCGACAACCACCCCCTTCTCATCGATTTTGTCAATACCGGTGTTCCGCATGCCGTTGTAATCTGCCCGGACCTGGCTGCCATCGACATCCCCACCCTTGGCCGCGCCATTCGGCAGCATGCCCGCTATGCGCCGGCAGGCACAAATGTGGACTTCATCCAGATTGCCGAAAATAACACGCTTCAAATTCGGACCTACGAGCGGGGCGTTGAGGCCGAAACCCTCGCCTGCGGCACCGGCATTGCCGCAGCAGCCACCATCTGCATTCTAAAAGGAATCATCACCTCCCCTGCCAGCATAGTGACCGCCGGGGGAGACACCCTGCATGTTGCGCTGGAACAGCAATCCAGTAAAATCACACGCCTCCAGCTTACCGGTCCCGCCAAGCATGTCTTTCATGGAACGATCACGGACGACCCATTTAACGGGAATTCAACATGCTCATAGCAACATTTAACGCAAACTCCATCCGTTCCAGGCTGGCCGTTGTGCTGGACTGGCTCAAGCGCTATGAACCCGACATGCTCTGCATACAGGAGACCAAAGTACAGGACCATGAATTCCCCTTGATGCCCTTCGAGCAGGCTGGCTGGCATGTCGCCTTTCGCGGCGAAAAATCCTATAACGGCGTTGCGATTATCTCCCGGCACAAACCCGATCATGTATCCTTCGGCATGCACGACGGCGCACCGCCGGATGAAACCCGTTTCTGCCATGCGCAATTCAACGATCTGCACCTCATCAATACCTATGTTCCCCAAGGCCGCGAAATCGACCACCCCATGTACGCCTACAAGAATGAGTGGTTTGTGCGTCTCCGCAAGTGGTTTACCAACAACCTGACACCGACCATGCCCGTTGTCTGGGTAGGCGATTTAAATGTTGCGCCAGAACCCGATGACATACACAATGCAGAACGTCAGGCCAATCATGTCTGTTACCACGAACAGGTACGGAACACATTCCGGCAGACGGTCGATTGGGGCTTTGTCGATGTTTATCGCCAATTCCACCAAGGAAAAGGCCACTACACGTTCTTTGATTACCGGACACCAAATGCCGCACAGCGCGCAATGGGATGGCGCATTGATCATATTCTGGCCACCCCGCCCATGGCACAAACAGCCATCGAGGCCAGCATTGATCTGGCACCTCGACTCGGGAGTAAGCCATCCGATCACACCTTTTTATATGCACGTTTCAAATAAGAACCCGCGCTATCCCCAGCTAGCGAAAAACGACACAAGGAGATATAGCAGCATGAATGATGAAACCATTATAATGGAAATGCTTGGATTTGGCTGCGCATCCTGCGTATACACCATCGAAAAAACAGGACGCAAAATACCAGGCGTAAAACGTATATCGGCCAGCCTTGCCAACCAGAGCGTTGAAATCGTACACAATGGCGACCGGGCTGAAATCGTAAAAAAGATATCTGAAATCGTTCAGCGCATCGGACACGAAGTACGCGAGATCACCGATTCTGCACCTTCACATCCGTAGTGCCTTTCTGTAACTGCATACCCATGTAGGCGACAAACGCGCAATCGATACATCCCCGTTAAAAAAGGAATGGTTCCCCGGAACCCCGGATATCCTTTTCCGGATCTGAGCAATATGTATGTAGGAATAAGATGAAAGCAACCGTATCAAAAGAACGTAAACGCAAAGCCAAACGGCGGCAGAAACTCGCGGGGCGCGAACTGCTAAATGGCCGGCATCGGACACAGCGACCAGCCGTAGCAATCTTTGCCGCTGTCCTCACATGGGCGGTCGCCTTGATCGGGCTACCCATGCTCGTCCCCCCGCCTCCGGCCCTTGCAACCATAATACGCCCCGACTTCCTCTCCAATGCACTTCTCGGACTGGCCGCCTTTGCCGCCACGGGAATCTTCTTGTTAATCTTTCGGCCAGCACTCTTCCTGCGTAACTCGCGCGTCATCCTGCTGTGTATCATCAGCACCTTTGGCGCATTGTGCAGCTCCGTGCTGCTCCAGAGTGGCACACATCTCGGGGGGGCCTTTTCCCAAGCGTTGCCGTTGCTGCTGCCAACCGTTCTCGCACCCCTATTGGCTGCACTTCTCCTCGGAGCCCATGCCGCGGTGGCTATCGGGACACTGTCTGCTGCAATGATGGCAATCTACGCAGAGCGCAGCCTTGCCATCATGACAAACGGGACCCTGGCGACAATCCTGATCGCCTATCTCGCGCCGCGTGTGCGCACCCGATCAAAAGCAGTTAAAGTCTGTCTGTATGCAGGCATCATACAGGTACCCCTCTGCGCCATGCTCGCATTCCAATCGGCGACACAACCATTCCGGCTGGATATCTTTGCCATGCAACTGAGCACTTGCGTTCTTGCGGCCCTGCTTTTTGCCCTGCTCGCACTGGTGGTGCTGCCCCTGCTGGAGCATGTATTCAATATTACCACAAACATTTCCCTGCTGGAATTTTCGGATCTTGGCCACCCCCTCTTGCAGCGCTTGGCCCTCGAAGCCCCTGGAACCTATCATCATAGCCTCGTCGTTGCCAATATTGCCCAGGCCGCCGCCGAAGCCATTGGCGCCAATAGCCTCGAGGCACGTGTGTCTGCCTATTTTCATGATATCGGCAAACTTACCAAACCAACGTTCTTTGCTGAAAACATATTCTCGCAGCCAAATCCGCATGACCAGCTATCTCCCAATATGAGCACCCTGATTATTACGTCCCACGTCAAAGAAGGCCTGAGCATGGCGCAATTGTACAAACTGCCGGATTGTGTACATCGCGCCATCCAGGAGCATCACGGTTCCAGTATTCTCCAATGCTTTCACCACAAAGCCCTGACTGCACAACAGGAATTCGAGCTGCTCGATGGCTCAACCCGACGCCTCGACGACGGGCAATTCCGTTACCCCGGGCCCAAACCATCGACACGTGTCTCTGCAATCATCTGCCTGGCTGATGCCGTCGAAGCCGCATCGCGCTCCATTGCCAAACCCAGCCCCACCAACCTCGAGGACCTGGTCAATGACATCGTCCAGCGAAGATTTGAGGATGGACAACTCGATGACTGTGAAATATCCCTGCTTGAACTTTCAAAAGTCAAGCGGGCCTTCGTTTTTACACTGGCCAATATGCTACACGGACGCGTGGCCTACCCCGATAGCCATGAAAATAAAAATACAAAACCATCAGACATCGGTTTGCATCAATCCGATCGTGCTGCAGACGCTGACGAAAACCTTGATGCAACGTGCGCATCGGCTTGACCGCGAAGCGCACTGGCAGCAAATCACGATCCATCTCGTTGATGATGGCGGCATTCGATCCGCTCACCAGGCCTACTTCGGGAAAGACACCGTAACAGATGTTATCTCTCAGCGCTACATGCCACTTCCGAGGGAATCCGGCTGCACAGGTGAAATCATTATCAATGCACAGCAAGCCCTACGGGCAAAAAAAAGCCGGAGGTGGTCCTGGCAACGAGAATTAGCACTTTACCTTGCACACGGCATCGACCACTTGCATGGCAGCCTCGACGATACCCTCTCCCAGCAGCAACGCATGCGCCGCCGCGGCCAGCGACACCTCCTGCTTGTGCGCCTCGAATCCCAGCGCCCCGGCCATCCCGCAGCAGCCTTCCGGCTTCGCCTCCACCTCCACGCCCAGCCGCTCCAGCAGCCGAAGCTCGG
>JBLRXB010000163.1:0-5110 GCA_047920915.1 Kiritimatiellia bacterium | reverse complement strand
TCCCCCCCTACTGGCACGCCTCGCACTCGCCTCCATTAAGCATCGCATCCAACTGGCATGCCGCAACCCGCGCATCACTGACCACCTTTTCCTCCCGCGCCACTTGATCTTCTTTCTGACGCTTGAGATTCACCGTCGCTTTCTCAATATTCGATGCCCCCAGTGTACGCAAATAATAAGTCGTTTTCAAACCACTGCGCCAAGCGGCACGATACATGTGACTCAGCGTTTTCATATCCGGACTGCCCAGGAACAAATTCACCGACTGGGCCTGATCGATCCACTTCTGCCGCCGCGCCGCAGCCTGGATGATGTACTGGTAGTCTACGCCAAAGGCCGTGCGATACTTCTCCTGGATGACAAGCGGAATACGATCAATGCTGCCTAACTCGCCATCAAAATATTTGAGATTCTCCACCATCTCCGCATCCCATAATCCATGCGCCTTCAAATCTCGCACCAGTGCCGTGTTCAGGACAATGAAGTCACCCGAAAGATTACTCTTTACAAAAATGTTCTTGTACATGGGTTCAATACAAGGACTCGTCGCCATAATATTGCTGATCGTTGCCGTGGGCGCAATGGCCAGCACATTGCTGTTACGCATACCGTGCAGGCGGATTTTTTCGCGCAGGGGTTCCCAGTCCAGTTGCCCGCCGCGCGGCACATCCAGCGGCACGCCGCGCTCCGACTCCAGCAATGCCAGTGTATCCTGCGGCAGTAGACCACGCGACCATTTGGATCCGGCATAACTGCTGTAGGTCCCCCGCTCAACGGCCAGATCGCTCGAAGCCTCATAGGCATAGTACGCAATCGCCTCCATGAATTCATCATTGAAGGCGAGTGCCGCCTCCGAGGCAAAGGCCATATCGCGACGATACAACGCATGCGCCAGCCCCATCACACCCAGGCCCACCGGCCGATGCCGCATATTGGCCGTGCGGGCCGCATCGGTCGGATAAAAATTGATATCAATCACATTATCCAAGGCCCGCAGCGCAATCCGAATCGTTTCACGCAGCCGTTCATGATCCAGATTGCCATCCGCATCCAGATGTTGATCGAGCACCACCGATCCCAGATTGCAAACCGCGGTTTCCTCTGCACTCGTGTTGAGCGTAATTTCCGTGCACAGGTTGGAACTGTGAATCACGCCCGCATGATCCTGCGGACTGCGCACATTACAAGCATCCTTGAAGGTCATCCACGGGTGCCCCGTCTCAAACAACATTTTCAACATCTGCTTCCACAGTTCCAAAGCCGGCATTTCCTGTCCGAAAATCGCACCCTTGCGCGACAGCTCCTCGTAATGCAAGTAGCGCGCTTCAAATGCCTTGCCATAAAGCTCATGCAGATCAGGCGTTTCGTTGGCCCGAAACAATGTCCAGTTCGCCCGCGCCTCCATACGCTTCATGAATAAATCCGGTATCCAATTGGCGGTGTTCATGTCGTGTGTGCGCCGACGCTCATCGCCAGTATTACGACGCAACATCAGAAAGTCCGGCATGTCATTGTGCCACGTTTCCAGATACACACAGCCGGAGCCGCGACGCTTGCCGCCCTGGTTTACCGCAATCAATTGATCATTGTGCAGCTTCAGGAAGGGAATCACCCCCTGACTCTCGCCATTCGTACCCTGAATATAACCGCCCGTGCCGCGCACCGCTGTCCAGGAGCCCCCCAATCCACCCGCCCACTTGGATAAAAACGCATTTTCAGCAATTCCGCGCAGCATGATACTCTCGATACTGTCATCCACCTTGTAAAGATAGCAGGAAGAAAGCTGGCTGCGCAACGTACCGGAATTGAATAGCGTCGGGGTACTACTGCAAAACCGGCGATCCTTGTAGAGTCCATACAACTGGATAATCCACCCTTCCCGATCTTCCGGCTCATCGAGGAACAACCCCATCGCTACCCGCATCCAGAACAACTGCGGTGTCTCCAGACGCCGCGACTGGGAGCCCGATTTATCCACAATCAAATAACGATCATACAACGTCTGGATGCCCAGATATTCAAATGCCAGATCGGCGGCCGGATCCAGCGCGGCACCCAACCGGTCCAGATCATAATCCAGCAACCGGGGCGATAACCGCTGCAATGCGACCGCGCGCGCGATCCCTTGGCGGAAATAGGCCTGATGCGCTTGCCGCAAAGCCTCCGGTCCATCCGTCAGAATATGCCACCCCAGCACCTCCTCGTAGATATAGGTCAGCAGCAGCCGCCCCGCAAAACGCGCAAAATCAGCATCGCGCTCGATCAAGGCCTTGGCATTGAGCAAAACGGTTTTTTGCAAGTCCGCTTCGGATAAATCATCAAAGACCGAGCGGCGCAACTCTGCTTCAATATCCGCCGCCGACAGACAAAGATCCAGCTCCACCATCGCAAACCGGATCCGCGCCCGCAGGTCAGCACCATCCCACAGATACGAGGAGCCATCCTCCCGAACCACGCGCACCAATTGTTGCTGGCGACTGAGCTCCGCGCCCGCCGCAGACGCTCGCTGCTCGGCCCGCTTGACCCGGTAAAGGATATACCCCTGGGCAACATCCAGATGACCAGCTCGCAACAACTCCTCCTGCACGAGATCCTGCACATCCTCGATCGGGATCGCAGCCGCAACGGATGCCGCCACTCGCCGGGCAACGGCCCGGGCAATCGCAACCGCAGGCGCACTATCACGCGCCTGCGCCAGAAATGCCTTGCGCACCGCAATTTCAATCTTGCTCGTACGCCACGGCACGAGCTGACCATTGCGACGCTGCAACCGCACTGGCAATGTCTCGACAGGTGCCTGATCCTCTGCAATCGTTAATGTCTCAATCATGATACAGCCCCCTATAATTCGTCGTCCGATGCTGCCGCCAAGGCGGACGACTTCTGATACTCCGTCACCCGCCCTTCAAAAAAGTTCTGCTCCTTCTGGATGTCCATCATTTCGGCCAGCCAAGGAAAGGGATTCGCCACATCCTTCATCAAAGGCGCCAAACCACACCCCTCCAGCCGACGATCCGCGATATAATCAATGTACAAGGCAAAATCAGCCTGGCTTAAACCAATCGCATTTACCGGCAGACAGTCGCAAATAAACGCCTTCTCCAATGTCTTGGCCTCTTCCATCATCGCGCGCAAATCCTCACAGAAGGCATCCGTCCAGATCTCGGGATTTTCATCCTTCATCGCCAGCAGCAGCATGCGCAGCAATTCAATATGATTGGATTCATCCCGCAACGTGTAGCGGAACATCTGCCCGATACCCGGAAACTTGTTCTGCCGGTACAAGGCCAACACCATACCGAACAACCCGTAAAATTGCGTGCCCTCCATGCACTGCCCAAACAAAAACATATTCTTGGCAAACAACTGCTTGTTCGCCAGCAACGTCAAATCAAGATCACGCCGCAAGGCCTGCGAGTAGCGCATCACAAATTCATTCTTGCGCTTGATCGTGGGTACATCCTCGAACATTGCCTCGCATTCATGCGGATTGATACCCAGCGAACCAATCATGTAAAGCAAACTGTCGGCATGAATATTCTCCTCATGCGCATGCCGCCCCAATACCAGTTTCAACTCCGGTGCCGTCACCTTCTCGCGAATCACATGCAGGATGTTGTCCCCCACAATGCCTTCCGCCGCACTGAAGTACCCGACCCCCATACGCACAATCCAACGCTCCACATCACTGAGCTGGTCCAATCGCTGCCATTGCTCGATATCCTTCTGCATCGAGATATCTTCCGGCTCCCAGTGATTCGACTTCATCGTCCGATACAAATCGTACGCCCACGGATACTTGAGCGGCAGCAGATTGAAAAACACGCTCGGACGACCATTAATCACCCGCTTTTCATCAAATACACGCTCCGCCTTCGCCTGATCCAACACAAACCGGCGCTCCCCGACCTGAATGACACGCTCCTTGGACATTTCGACACCCCTCATACGCTTAACTTTTACAATCAGCAAACTTATTGCGCGGATTGTTAACAGCTAGGCGTGGTGTTGTCAATAGGATAGAACCACAAAATATTGTGTTTATCGCAAACCTACGGCCTGCGCAAACAAATGCATATCAGCTGGCATCGGTGCGGTAAAGGCGAGTTCCGCGCCGGTCTCGGGATGCCGGAATGCCAGCGATCCGGCATGCAGCATCTGCCGCAAATCGGGGTGTGCGCTGTTCCACAACCGCACCCTGGCAGCACCATAGACGCGATCCCCGGCAATCGGACAGCCAATGTGGGCTAGATGCACGCGAATCTGGTGCGTTCGCCCGGTTTCTATCCCAACTTCGATCAGCGCAAAATTACCCGCGGTTTTCAGCACCTTGTAACAAGATACGGCACTCTTGCCAGCCGCACCCGGGTTCGTACTCATCTTTTTGCGATCGTGCCGGCTTCTGCCAATCAACGTCTCAATGCGCCCGCTGACCCGGTCCGGAACACCAGCCGTGATGGCCTGATACACCTTGCGCACCGTGCGCGCGTGAAATTGCACTGCCAGATGCTGCAGGGCACGCTCATGCTTGGCCACCACCAGCAAACCACTGGTATCCTTGTCCAGCCGGTGAACAATGCCAGGACGCAAAGTCCCCCCGATCCCCTGCAAATCCTTGCAATGGTGCAAGAGCGCATTTACCAGCGTTCCGTCAGCATGCCCCACTGCCGGATGCACCACCAAGCCGGCCGGCTTGTTTAAAACCACCAAATCCTCGTCTTCATAGACAATCGCTAAAGCGATCGCTTGCGGCTGGGGCGCGGCTGGCGCAGGCTCCGGCACCTGCACACAATAGACCGCCCCTGGTGTCACCATGGCCTTGGGTAGCAAACACCGCCCACCTGCGGCATCAACAACCGCACCAGACCGGATTAAAGACTGCACGCGCGCACGCGACAACCCCGCACGGCGCGACAACCAGACATCCAGCCGCACCCCGGCATCCGCCTCCCCCACCACATACCACTGATCTTTCTCGTCCATACCTAGCCCGTACCTTCACCGCTAAACGCAGGGAAGTATGTGGGTACGTGAGTTTGTAAAAAAAATGCGAACAACCCTCCCCCCTCTTCCCTCTTCCCTCCCCTTGTCTCGCACCTTGTCTCGCACC
>JBLRXB010000162.1:0-5117 GCA_047920915.1 Kiritimatiellia bacterium | reverse complement strand
CCACATGCAGGTAATATTGTTCCGAAACCATATTGAAGTCTTTCAACCCTTTCACGATCGGATCGTTCGGTGCGGTTATGTTAATGCGGTGCGGAATGATGCCCCCCGGATGCACAACCCATTGTCCGCCGGTCATGAACTGATATTCCGTGTTGTTGCGGAATGCATCACACATTCCCCCATGCCAGCCCGCCACATTGGCACCATTCAGCACGGCATCGCGCAAACCCGCCCATTGCTCCCCGCTAATTTGCCCCATCGTCCAAATCGGCACAATCAAGGTGTAGTTCTTCATCTTGCGCTTGTTGGTATAGATATCGAGCGTATCGGAAACATCAACCCTGAAGCCCTTCGATTTCAGCCAAGGCGCAAACAAATCCGCGCACGCCTTGGGCGTATGACCATCCCAGCCCCCCCATACAATCAAAGCTGCCTTGCGTTTTACGTTACTTGCCGACGACTTCTTTGCTGCTGTACTCATGCTATATATCCCGGTTGTGTTTTCCAGCCTGCCCCCCCCTACAACGACTGCAACGGAAACATGGCCAATTCAATATTTCTCATTCTACACTTTCAATTATTAAATAAAATGGATATTCATTTCAAATATATGGATGATTTTTTCATGCACCTCGCTCCTTTGCCAAGACGACACCCATGCGGGCCGCCCGTGCAATCCATTGGTTACGCCCCCAAAAAACACCAGCATGTAACCACGACCTTTCAATCCTTGAACTTTTCCCTTTTGCTCAGCGGGGCGGGAACGTATGAATGGAAGAATCGCCTGCATGCAGTGCAAGCACCCTGCGTAATCACGCAATGGCCCGGTATTGCAATGAACTATGGCCCTCACTCCGGCTCCACCTGGGAGGAACTATTTATTATCTACCACAAGGCTTCCGCCCAGGAATTCCACACCCGCAAGCTACTCTCGCATGCACAACCCTTCTGGATGATCCAGCGCGAGGCCCAGGTCCAGGATGCATTTCTGGCACTTACGGATCTACTGCATCAGCCTGTGCGCGCGGGCTATGTAGACCGTGTAGATCGAGCCTGCGAAGCATTGCTGCTTGAAACGCACCTAGGAGCTCAATACCGAAAAACACCATCAAGAGGCGAACAGGTTGTCGACACCATCCGCAAGCAAATCCGTGACAACCCATTTGTCCAGTATGACTTTGAACCCCTCGCACGAAGTCACGGTCTCTCCGCATCCACCTTCCGGCGCTATTGGAACCTTTATGTGCACCAGCCCCCAGCGCGCTATGTCACCAATCTGCGCATCCGCGCAGCATGCCGCATGCTCGTGGAAACAGACCGGAGTATTAACGAGATCGCCCATAACACCGGCTTTGAGGATCCCTTCTATTTCTCCCGCTGTTTCCGTTCCATCATGCATCTGCCGCCCCGGACCTACCGACAACAACATCTGGCAAGTCGCGTTCTCTCGCCACCCGCGATCTATCCCTCCGACCGCAGCGCCCAAAGCCTGAATAAATGCTGATGGAACGATAAAAAGAACAGACTGCTCTGCAGCACATGCCGCAGACCAAGCGCTTCGGCCTCACGAAGCACAATGCTTACGCGATTGGTCTCTCCCGTCGAACCATCCTTGCGCGAAAGACCCACCAAATAACCGCCCCCCTCATTCTTCTGGCACGTGATAATCGTATTGGCTGCCCCATTTTGATGATATAACCCTCCCCGCCCATTGCCCGCCTTATCAACCTTGCCCTCCAGCACAACCAGAATCTCACAGATATCCGCAAATTCCAATTTTACCGCCACTTTTTCCTTCCAGTTAAACGTCGCATGCACGCGCTTTCCCTCTGCACGGCCTGACGTCGATTTCTGCGCGGCCAGCTCAAGAAAAAAACAGTTATAGCGATCGCCCTGCGCGTTGCTGAACCGAGGCTCAAGCTGCATCGCCGAACCGTGACCAGACGGGCTTGGATGATAAAACCGCAAGCCCTGTAAATGATTTTGGCCCGCACAAGCATGCTCTTTGATGGTATCTTTCATTTCTGCACCCCTTCTTTCGCCTATGATTACATGTTCATGGGGAGGAAAACGCTCCCCATGAACACCTGCATCCCTACCTTAAAACGGTATCCCCTGTTCATCCTCCTGTACGGCTATCGTACCCGTCACGGCCGACGCATCAGTACCCGTACGCCGACGCTCCAGGAACTGCACACGATCCGCTTTTACGCGGATACGACTACGTTTCTCCCCCGCATCGGTCTCCCATGTATCCAATTGTAGACGCCCCTCGACCATGATAGGAGCACCCTTTGACAAATACTGCGTGCAAGCCTCGGCCTGCCGCCCCCACACAACCACATCCGCAAAGCAGGTCACCTCTACATCTTCACCCGCCTTGTTCCGGTATTTATCCGATACCGCAATCCCAAGATCCGTTACCGACATCCCGTTTGCCGTATGCCGCAAGTCCGGATCCCGCGTCAGATTCCCCAACAAGAATACCCGATTTACACTGCTCATCTCTGCCTCCCTCTTGTGTTACCACTACCTTACGTGTCGGGATGCCGCCACCTGACGGCCCCATACAACAAGAAGAAACGAACAAGCCCGATTTCCAACATTTTCGAAAAAAACTTTTACAACCCTGCCAAATGGCCATAATGCGTAGGGTTAAGAGTTGGCCTTGAGAGAGAGCAGCAACGCCACCCTACGTGGCTGAACGGGAAGATGTAAGCGGACAAACATGGCAGACATCGAACATTGGCAGATGTGGTATGAGCGCTGTGCCTTGGCACTGTGCCCGCCTGCGGCTCAGCACGACTTGCAGGGCTTTGCGTTCAACCGCTACCAGCGCTATTGGCAAAAATCCGCCCCCACACAGCAGCCCCCATCTGCGCCCGAGGCCTGGCATGCCTTCGAATCCTATCTGGCCCTCGGCCACAGCCGCACCGCCAAAGCCTGGAAAGAATGGCTATTCGCGCGGGGCGGGGAGCACGCCGCGCTCGACGCCATACAAGGCGGAGCCACGCTCATCATACGCGATGTGGTCAGGGATCAACTCCGGCGCGAGTACGCCCCCAGATGGATGTCATCCCTGCAAAACCCCGTCACACCAGGCGCGCTACAGGATCGTGATTCTGTCTTGTCTGTTGCCGACCTCTTGCCCGACCCGGCAGATCCGCTTACCGATATGGAACAGCACGAGCACCGTGAGCTGGCTACCGCACTCTTTGCCAGAGCCAGCAACCAGCTTGCGCCAAGGGAATTGATTGCGATCATCGTCCACCACGCCGGCAAGGCACTCTACCAACCGGCGGTCCTGATGGCCGCCCGCTGCAGCAAAAGCTCCCTGTGCAATGCCCTGCGCCAAGCCTTGCAAAAACTTGCGGGCGTGATCAATCAAGCCATGCCCCTGGATTCACCGACCTCCCGCATGCAGGTTGCAGCCATCCTCGTGGAACAAATCGGCACAAATATGCGGCCGATGTTGGAAAAACAACATCCTGAACTCTTCAAGTATATAAAGGAGGAGTGATGCCTGAAGTATATGTACCGACAGCGCGAGAACGCGAACAACTTGCAGTATGGCTGCATGCCCGCGAATTAGACCTGAAACTGCGCGGCAACACTGACGAACCAGCCGTGCAGACACCAGCCGATCCGCCACAAGCAGTTCCGGTTGCCACCGGACAAGTCCGCCTGCTACCGCCCTATACCCCATCGCTACCCGAGACCGAGCACCCTGTCTTTGTCCTCGTTCTCGCCGGCAACACAAAACAAACAAGTACCATTGTCCCGTTCAGTCGATTCGATATTCCCGCAACACCCGGCGAGTGGTCGACCGAGTTCGAACAGAAACCGCTCAAAGTATTATGCTTCTGGAATAGCCGACTGATTCCGGCCAGCGATCTCGAACATAGCTGGCTCACACACACCCTCTCGGATGAGCAAATCAAGGCCATTACCAACGCTTGCGGGCAGTATCCATTTCCGCCCACCCCCAGACACGGACCAGCACTGCTCCACCCTTTAGATCCCAGACATAGCTATCTACACGAGGAACAAACACTACTCGATGACGCTCTGCGCGCCATGCACAGACCGGAAACAAACGGCAACACCTTGCTCTATCCGGTCGATAAGAACGACATGCTACAAAAGGCGGCCGAGGACGGCAGCGACTATCTGGACGATAAGGTCTAGCGGGTTGCAGGTTGCTTGGGTAGCCCGCGATCACAGTGCTTGCATTGCGCCTTATTGCGAACATGCCCCTTCGCACAACGGTATCCAAATCCGCGCACCCATTCCGCCCCGGCATCCGGACAACTCTCCACAAACTCCGCGAATGCCACCAGACGGTCTACAACCGTTTTGGATACCGCGTGCTCCATACGACAGGCGGTGGCGTCGGCCTCCTCCGCATCCACAGAGAGAACCTTGATCATAAAATCACGCAGAACCTCATGCCTGCGGCGCACACGCTCAGCTTCCTTTGTGCCCGCATCCGTCAATGTGACATACCCATACGGCTCGTAATGGATTAACTGGCGCTCAGCCAGAGCACGCAGCGCCCCCGTAACAGAAGATCGCTGCACGCCCAGCCGGACGGCTATATCACGTGAGCGCGCCACGGCGTGCTCACGCATTAGCAACAGGATGGTTTCCAGATAGTCCTCCAGACTCTCTGACAATCCTAATTGATGCGCCATCAGACACACCTCTCTCGCTTACAAACATGAGCTGGCTCGAGTATGCGCCCTTCCGGCCCCAAAAACAATCTAGTCCTTGAACTTGTAGGTTGGACGCGCCTTGTAGTGCGTATGCAGATATTTGTGCGCTTTCTCGCTCAGCGGCTCTCCCAGAAAATCCTTGTAGATCCGCTGGATCTCGGGATTCTCATGCGAACAGCGAACCACACTTTTCTCATCATCCTTGTAGATGCCTGCCATACGCTTGGCCCGGATCTCATCCGTAGCTCCGTGCGGCTGCCCGCCACCCCCGATACAACCGCCACGGCAGGCCATCACTTCAACAAAGTGATACGGCGTTTCCTCGCCCTTCTCACGGGCCGCACGAATCTTGTCCAGCACCTGCTCAATATTGCTCATAGTGTGTGCCACAGCGATGCGTAC
>JBLRXB010000161.1:0-5125 GCA_047920915.1 Kiritimatiellia bacterium | reverse complement strand
CCCGGAGGCGTTGGATGCGGTTATGGCACTGTTCGCCCCGATTGCTCGTCGCGCGGAAGAAGCCGGATTAGTGCTGTCGTTCGAAAATTGCGGTGTTTCCCCCGATGAGATTTTTACTCTGCTGCATGTGCTGGACGTGCCCGGCTGGGATATGGCTTGGGACGTTGCGAATACCTGGGGTTGCGAGGAACGGCGTCAAGATGAAGATGCATTTATTACGCGCATGATTAAACGGGCAAACTGTGTTCATGTGAAGGCTGGTGGAGCCCTGCCGATCATGCCCAGATATGAGCCCATTCCCTATTCCAAGGTTCTGCAGCGCTGCCACCAGCTTGGAATGGCGGGTCCTGTCAGTGCGGAAACACACAATTTCGGCAGAAAAGGCCCGGACGTTGATGTGAGTAAGATGCTCGTAGAGACCATCCGTGATGCCTGGCCGGATGGGGTAGCGCAGGGGAGGTAGGCGTGATCATGAAGCAGAAAGCCTTGCAAACACAATCCGGCGCAGTCGCAATCGAAGTTTCTGCGCATGAAGCGAGCATCCAGAACCGTTTGCTAGCGGTCTGTTTTGATCTGCAAACCGGCACCTATTCCGGTCTTGACCGGCTAAGCGGGGCAACCGTTTTTGCCGATGCATGGTTCCGGTTGGGCGAAGGCGGCTGGAAGGAACCACCGCTGGCCTGTGAGGCCATGCATGCGGAAAGTGTGGCTGATGCTTTCGGCAAGGGCGAAACCTTGCGGGTCTGGTATCGGCCCGAAAGTAAATACGATCCGGATCGATTCCTGGATATCACCGTCTATGCAGAGCAACCGTTTTTCGTGATTGGCTGGGGTGTACAAAATACGCGGAGCTATACGGTTCGTGCACGGCAGGCCGAGGTGCTGGTTAACGGCGCGCTTTTTGTCCGGCAGGAACCGCTCGAACCGCGTGTGCTCAGAGGCGGTGCCGGGGCTGATGAAAATTATGTTGAGAGCACCTGGGAGTTGGATGCCGTCAATAGTGGCATGCTGACGTATCGCGATCGTCTGGGCGACAACTGCCGCCGTACGCTCGTCGCGGGGGGGCTCCATTATGCCGAGTATCTTCGCAGTGTTGAATTTCATGCCAGGGCCAAAAACGCTCGCATGCCGCCGGGCATGCCGGAACGCCCTTCGCCATGGGGCTCCTTTATGACGCTGACCATTCACGACCCGCAGGGTAAGCAAATCCAGCCCGGTGTTTTGTGGAAGTCCAGCGACACCTTTCTCGTGAACATCAGCACGCCGGATCCCTTTGCGGCACTCGAGGGTTTTGGTGCGGCGATGGCCACGGCAAACAATGCCCGCCCGAATCCCTACGATTTCATCACACTCTGCGGCTGGATGGCCTCGGATGATGTGCTCGGCGACAACGTCCCGATCAACAATTCGCCGGCATTGGTCGAACAGATGCAAATTGCCAACGATAGCGGGCTTTCCCGTTACGCTGGTATTGCCGTACGCCTGGAACCGGACACGTATTGCTACACGCATGGCGGCGATACCGAACAGGGCTGGTATGATGATGCGCATTGGTCGCAGTACAAGCATTTGTGTGCACCCTATGAAACATTCCGGAAATTTGCGGGTAAGATCAACGAACTCGGTGGCAAGGTATTTACCTATGTGCAAGGCTCCATGCCCAGCAATGATTTTGCACTCGCGCATCCGGAATGGACCCTGCAGAAGGACATCTCGCTGCTCTATGAGCATCGCCGACACGCCCGCACGCTTGTACGCTACGACTACACCGAGCCGGGCTTCCAGGAACACATGCGTGCCATGTGGACCCGCCTCGGTCGCGACGGTGTCATTGGCCTGAAATTCGATTATCCCGAAAGCGCCTGGGCCAAGCACGGTGGCTTCGCCGACGAAAGCTATACCACGGTTTCGGCCTACCGCACCATGTACCAGCTTTGCCGGGCCGGCTTGGGCCCTGACGGTTTTATTCATGAACGGATTATGGGAACCAAAGAAGCCGATGTGCCGTGCACGGACGTCTGTGTGGGTATTGCCGACCTGCAACGGGTGTGGCCGGATGCAAGCCATTTCGAGCCGGAGATGGCCTCGCGCATGGGGTTGCGCTGGTACAAGCAGAATGTTGCCTTTCGCTACTATCCCGACGGCAAAAGTTTCTTCCCTGGTGGCGTCCCTGCCACGGAGCAACACCGCAGGACTTTCCTGACGCTCGTGGGATTGCTCTCCGGTCGCATTGAAATCGGTACCGCCTTCAATCGCTTGACGGACGACATTCGTTATGAGCTCACGCGCTTCTTCCCTGTGCTCCCCAACGGCAAGGCCTTTCGTCCGGTCGATTTCCTGCTCTCGAAAAAGCATCCGGAATTCTATGTATATGACGTCAGCGAGGCATGGGCACAGGTCATTGTCGTCAATAGCGATGAGGGCAAATGTCCATCGCGCACATTCACAGCACCGGTTGCCGGAAATCAGGCGGATGTTGGTTCGCTCGGACTGCGTCGTGATAAGCACTACCATGTTTTTGATTTCTGGGCGCAGCAACCGCTTGGGATACTTGATGGCAACGACGCTTTGTCCGTCAAACTGGACAAGGGCGAGGCGCGGGTCTATGCGGTACGTGAAGTTGCGGATCACCCGCAGATTATCGGTACCAACCGCCATGTCATGTGCGGCATGATGGAAATCCGTGACACGCGCTGGGATACTGACACGCACACGCTGTCGTTCGACGCGGCCGTAGTCGGCGGTGAAACCATGATCATCACGCTGGCGCTGCCTAATGCGTATACACCGATCCAATGTGGCGGCGACGGCCTCGAGGTGTCCTTCGAGCAACATGCATCGTATCTCACATTGTCGGCGTCGTGCGACAGCAATCGCACCGGACGCATCTGGATAGCCTTCCAACGGTAAGGTGATTGGGGTGATTGGGGACGGACAATATGAGCGAGCGGGTATTTTGGTGATTGGGGACGGACAATATGAGCGAGCGGGCATTTTGCGCGATTCGCTTGTGTTTGTGCTCATAACACAGATTCGTTGTCGTGATATTGCGCAAAGTGCGGTTGACAGGTGCTGCGCATTTCTTTGGCAGATGGTAGGAAGGCGCATACCGCTGTTGGTAGACAGAGATTGGGCTGAACAACTGTTTTTCGGCAGAGTGCTGCTGTCACCGAAGCGAACTTCCGGGGTTCGGGGATATTCCGTGTATGTCGGTGCGGTTGATGCCGCTAATTCGCAGACTGCCTCGTACCGGGTTGGTTTCCGGACATTCAACAGTGCTATGCAAGCGTTGTGGGTTGATAATGTTTCTCTGATTGCGGGAGCGCCCGATGATCGGCAAATACCCCCGCCACAGCCGAGCGTCTTTAGATTCCGGTAGGCGGCGTGCTTCGTGAGGTATTCTTTTGTATTCCTGTTCGGGAATATTCTGGTTGACGTATCAAAAGCAACTTAATATATTCCCTATCAGGAATATGAAAATGATAACGAACAGTCAGGAACTTGGTGCTGCGATCCGCACGGAGCGCAGGCATCTGAACGTCACACAGAAAGAGTTGGCCATGACGGCCGGCGTTGGACTGCGTTACCTCATCGAATTGGAACGCGGCAAAACAACAGCACGCATTGAAGGCGTGTTCAAGATTCTGCAGGTGCTGGGAATGAAGCTGGCGGTTGTGTTGCCTGCACAGGACGGAGGGACTGCGAAATGAACACGTTGAGCGTGTATTTGCGTAGCGAACCTGTCGGGACGTTGGCGCAGGACGAAAGCGGTATGTTGCAGTTTACCTATGCATCGGAATGGCTAGACCGCGACGATGCAACGCCTTTGTCGCGAATGCTTCCCCTTTCTCCCGCCCCGTACGCCCATAAGGTTGCACGCTGCTTTTTCGCCGGTATTCTGCCAGAGCAAGGACCGCGCAGGGTTATTGCTGGGATCCTCGGGATCAGCGAAGGTAATGACTTTGCCATGCTGGAGCGTATCGGTGGTGAATGCGCAGGCGCGATCAGTCTTTTTCCCGAGGGGCAATCGCCACTTCCCGTTGAGAGTCGGGTTCAAACACTGGATGAGCGTGACCTGGTGGCGATCATGGATGAGCTGCCGCGTCGACCGTTGCTGGCCGGTGAGGAGGGGATTCGCTTGTCGCTCGCTGGTGCCCAAGACAAGCTGCCGGTTTTTATGGATGCCGACAGAATCGCGCTGCCTTTGGGGAATACGCCAAGCACCCACATTCTGAAACCAGAGCCGTCGCATTTTCCAGGGCTGGTTGCCAACGAGGCTTTCTGCATGGATCTTGCCCGGCGCGTTGGCTTAACGGTGGCGGGGACGACGGTTCGGATGATCGGTGCAACGCCTTGCATTGTGGTCAGTCGCTATGATCGGGAATCGGGACCAGACGGAACCATTCGGCTGCATCAGGAAGATTTGTGTCAGGCATTGGGGCGTCCGCCCGAGCGGAAATACCAGCAGGAGGGCGGGCCGACGGTGCGAGAGTGTGTTGCGCTTCTGCGGGAATGGTCGACGACGCCCGTTCTTGATATTCTGGCCTTTGTCGACGCCCTGATATTCAACCTGTTGATCGGGAATGCTGATGCCCATGGGAAGAACTACTCGATGATTTATGCTGCTGGTACGAGACGTCTCGCGCCTCTGTATGATTTAGTGTCGACAATCGCCTGGCCCGAACTCTCGACCCGACTGGCTATGAATATAGGACCCGGCAAGCACGCCAATGATCTCAATCCGGCGCATTTCAGGAGCCTTGCTGAAGAATGTGATCTCGGTTGGCCCATGATCCGTGAACGTGTCCGGATCCTGGCCGACAAGATGTTCGCAGCAGTGGATAATCGCGATGCCACGGACGGTTTTTCTCTGCCAGCCATGCATCCAAACATTGCGGATATGGTGCTAGACAGATGCAAACGCATGTTAGAACAAATTGTATGATGTGCGTGATCACCGGAAGGCGCTTGGTGCCTTTCCGGTTTCGCGTTTGAAGGCCTTGTACATCTGGTTGGCGATTGGGGACGGACAATATGAGCGAGCGGGTATTTTGCGCGATTCGCTTGTGTTTGTGCTCATAACACAGATTCGTTGTCGTGATATTGCGCAAAGTGCGGTTGACAG
>JBLRXB010000160.1:0-5132 GCA_047920915.1 Kiritimatiellia bacterium | reverse complement strand
ATGCCGACATGGGGGCGAAGCAGGTGCAGGAGTATTGTCGTGCGACAGCCGATGCGGAAGAATTGCTGAAGATGGCGATTCGGGAATATCATTTCAGTGCCCGGGCTTATGATCGCATCTTGAAGGTTTCGCGGACGATTGCGGATCTGGATGGTTCGGATGAGATTGGTCCGCAGCACATTTCGGAAGCGATTCAGTATCGGACGTTGGATCGTCCGCTCTAGGAGTAAATTGCTATGATGATCGTGGATACGCACGTGCATTTATATCCGGATTATGACATGGGATTGGTGCTGCGGCGTTGTGCGGAGCGGTTGCATGCGTTGGCACCCGATGCGGTGCCCGTTGCTTGTCTGACGGAGCGTAGTGATTGCGATCAATATCGGGCGATTCTGGCGTCAAGGAATGTAGCCGGCGGTGGGGTTCTGGGGGTGGAAGTACTGGAAGGCGGTCGCAGCTTTGCTGTGCGATTCGGTGGCGGGGTTCCGCCGTTGTTTATTCTGCCGGGGCGCCAGATTGCCACGCGTGAGCGGATTGAGTTGCACTGTCTTGGTAAACAGGCTGACATTCCGGATGGAGAGCCTTGCCGGCAGACGGTTGGTCGGATTCTTGAATTGGATGGTTTAGCGGTTCTTCCCTGGGGTGTGGGGAAGTGGCTATTTCGGCGACGGCGTGTGGTTGATGCATTGTTGGCTGCATATTCTCCTTCTGAATTGATGTTGGGGGATAGCGCGATGCGGCCATGGTTGTGGCCGGAGCCTGTTCCGCTGCGTTGTGCGCGCCGAAGGGGGTATCGGGTACTTGCGGGGAGTGATCCGCTACCTCATGAGGCAAACGGTGTTTGGATCGGGTGCTATGCTACCCTGATTGATGGACGATTTGATCCTGGCGCGCCTGCGAAAAGTTGTTTGGAGGGGCTGCGTTCCGGTAAACTCACGCAACGGGGCAAACGACCGGGACCAGTGAGCTTTGCCTTGCGCATGGCCGGATCGCTTCAAGCTTGCGGTTGTTGTCCGTTTTTTTCGTTAATCTGAATTTCCCAGAGTTTGGCATATTTACTGAATACGGATAGTGCGGTGAAGGTCGCGATGACCAATCCCGGAATGCCATCGAGAAATCCGCGTTTTAGTATGTAGCAGCGCAGAAAGCGCAAGACCGGACGGATCGTCACGTCGGACAAACGAAAAATGCGACCATTTTTTTGTTTTCCTATTGCTGTGATCGTGGTGAATCGGTTCATTGTGGCAAGCTGATTGCTGATGTCGGTGTAGGTATAATGGAAAAGCGGATTTTTGAGCTGTTTGACGCGTCCATCGACATAAATGCGGTCATGCGGTTCCTGCCCGCCACATTTGCCCCGGTCTTTTCGGAAAAGGCGCAGTTTGGAGTCGGGGTACCAGTCGCCGTGATAAATCCATCGGCCTAGGTACCAAACCAAACGGGGGAATTCGTATCCGGCAAAGTCACCCGCATTTCCGCTGTTGAATTCGGTTTCGATTTCAGCGCGCAATGCGGGTGAGATTTCCTCGTCGGCATCGAGAAAAAAGATCCATGGCCCTGTGGCCATATCTTTGATCAGGTTTTTCTGGCCTATGTATCCCATCCATTCGTGTTGATACACGCGATCGGTATACTCATGGCAGATTTCAACCGTCCGGTCCTTGCTGAAGCTGTCGAGCACGACAATTTCATTGGCCCACTTGGCGCTTTCGAGGCAACGCCGTATGTTACGTTCTTCATTCCCCGCAATTATGCAAACCGTAATATTCTCAGGCATGTGGAATCCTTGAACCGTTAAAAAGGTTGTGATCCTACTCGAGTACGGCATGATTCTCAAGTTAGAAATCCTTGTGCGTGCGTCTATCTTGCTTGTAGCGTGCAAGGCAGGCTATAACGTATAGAACGAGATAGATGAAAAGGCCGAAGCCATTATGGGGGTGTCATGGGGTGGTATGTTCTGCAGGTAAGCCCGAGAAGCGAAAAAAAGGTTGCGCGTGTTTGCGATACGTATGGCTTGCCTTACTATCTTCCATTGCGGGAGGATCGGCGTGTGTATCAGCGTCGCAAAGTCGTTTTTCACAAGCCGTTATTCCCCGGTTACTTGTTTGTTGACTTGCAACCGGATACGCGGGTGCATGTTTTGCGAACCAATCATGTTCTGCGCATGTTCAAGCCCGCTGACGAGGAGCAGTTGATTCATGAAATTGCGCAAATTCGGCTTGCCTTGCTGGCGGAACCGCAGCTCTCGGCCGCTCCGGGACTGCACGAAGGCGCTCGCGTACGTATCATTGCTGGTGTTTTTGCCGGGGTTGAAGGGGTTGTTGAGCGTTGTGGACATCGCTCGCTGGTCCGTTTGAACGTGGAAATGGTAGGTCAGTCGGTTCCGGTTGAGGTAGATCCGGATTATCTGGAAATATTGGATACAATAACCTGATTTACAATAATTCGGATGTGGGGTGCGTTGTGTTGGATGTATGGCCGAATGGCGGCCTGCCAAAAAGTGAAGAGGAGTGATTATGAGAGTTCAGCAGGTTCGCAGTGTCGTGGTGGCGTCTTTGGTCCTGGGGTTTTGCTTGCCGTTGCTGGCAGAGCAAGCGGTTGAAGAACCGAGGCGTCCAGGTGGTCAGCAAGGACTCCTGAATGAGGATGGTCGTGCGATTATGAAGGCGCATCGTGACGCTCAGCAAGAGCAGCGTCGAGCGCAGGCGAAGGCCCGTCGTGAAGCAGGGGACGCGTTTCGCGAAGCGTTGGCTGCCGAGTCAGATCCTTACAAGCAGCTTGATATGCTTGAGGCGCGTTTCAAGGAACGTGAAGTTGGGGCACCTGCGAAGCGGGACGCCGCCCAGAATGCGTATCTGGATGCCTACAGCCGGGCGTTGGCGGCCAGCGGTGTTGCAGAAGACGAGCGCGCGAAAATTATGGAAAAAATGCGCAATCGGCAACAGGATCGGGAGCATTCGCGTCCGGATGAGGGCGACCATGATGCCAACGTGTTGGCTGAAATTGCGTCATTGCGAAGCAAAACGGATCTGACAACGGAGGATGTCCGTCGATTGGCTATGCGAAGCAAAGTGCGTGCTGCCGGTCCTCGCATTGTGGGAGAGTCGAACAAACCGCGTGGGCAGAAGCCTGAGGGACGTCAGCGCAGAAGCCGGCCTGATGCCGAGAAGGCGGATGCCGCGGAGTAAGACGGGTTTTGGTGTGCTGAGCCCATTCCGATTTATCTGGGAGTGGGCTTTTTTACAGGATGGGGGCAAGCAGTGCGCAGGCATTTTCAAGTAGGCGATGCCATTGCGGCCGCGCTTCCCAGCCCGCAAGGTGTATTTCCTGACTCATGGCCTCATCTTCCAGCATGACTTGCTTGAGGCGTCCGGCCAGGTTTTCATCGTACACGAGGAGATTCGTTTCATAATTCAGACGCAGGCTGCGCAGATCCCAGTTGGCGGTTCCGACGGTCATGATGCGTGCGTCTACAAGTACAGCTTTGGCATGTATGAAAGGTGGTCGGCGCAAGAAGATCCGCACGCCAGCTTGCAGCAATTCGTGGTAAAACGCTCTTGCCGCCCATCCGGCATAGAAGTGGTTGTTATGTTCCGGAAGAATCAGATGCACGTCTACGCCGCGCAAGGCGGCGGCACGCAGGGCGGCGACAAGAGCAGGCGAGGGGACAAAATAGGGTGTGACGATCAGGATTTGTTCGCATGCTTCGCCGGTAAGTAAAAAGAACATATCCTCGATGGCGTAGTCTTCGGCGGCGGGGCCGGAGGGCACGATTCTGGCGGGGGTTGTGCCAGCGGCGGCATTGGTGGGAAAAAATTGATCCTTTAGCAAGGTTTGCGGAGGTTCGTTTGTCATGAAAAACCAATCCTGCAAAAAGGCATATTGCAATTGCTGCACAATTGGACCATTCGCGCAAAAATGGTAGTCGCGATGCGCTTCCGTCTTCTTTCCGGGGAGATTGACTTGATCCAGATTGATGCCGCCGAAAAATGCTGTTTTACCGTCGATGATGAGTGTTTTGCGGTGATTGCGGAGGTTGATTTGGAGGCGGCGTTTGAAGAGGTTGACTTGCGTCCACCCATGTATTTCGAAGTTCGGGATATTGCGATAGCGGAGAAAGAATCCGGTCAGAATGGCTTGTGTTGAACCGAAGCGATCAAATAGGATACGCACGTGAATGCCTTGTTTGGCGCGATCGACCATGGCATCGAAGACAGTTCGCGAGATCGGATCGTTGCGAATGATGAAACATTGAAAATGGATGTGATCCGTTGCTTCGCGAATGGCATGGAGCATTGCCGGATATGCTTCTGTGCCGCCAATCAGGGGGGCAATGTTGTTGCCGCTGAGTAGTGGAAAATCTGGGGCAAACGTGTCAATGGCGCGGTTGACCCGGTTCATTCCGGCGCCATCCATGTTCGGCTGTAAATCTTTCATCGCGCGCCAGTAGGCGAGCGGCAGGGCGTCTGCCGCCGTGTTATTGCGCGCATCCCGCAGATTATTATTCTGTTGCAGTTTGCTGTTTGCCCGGACGGTGACACGATCGACGCCAAAAACCACGAAGAAGGCAACGCCGAGTACAGGGAAGGACCATGTCAGGAACATCCATAGGATCGTAGAGGAGGGATGCTTGCGGTGACGCAGGCAGTAGAGGCAGACCAAGATGAAACTTGTCAGATGGAGCGCAGATCCCGTGGCAATCCAAGGCAGCATGGCAGATATCATAGCGGGAACCACAATTGTTGCATTTGGGCAATGAGCATATCGGCGGCCGTGTCGAGAGAACAGGCCAATTCACATCCGGCGGCACGCGCGTGTCCGCCCCCGCCGCGTTCCTGGCAAAACTGTCCGGCATCGAATGGCGGGCGCGTCCGTAAGCTTGCCTTGGTGCGCGGTTCGTGCGGGGTGCTGATTTGCATCTCTGTGAGTAGAACGGCCACATCAACCGTCTCTAGGCGACGCGGTAGGTTGATAATCTCCTCCGCGTCTTCCATCAGTGCGTTGCAGTCCTTGAAGTCCTGCTGTGATAGTGTTATGACGGCAAGGCGTTGATTGGCCAGCAGGCGCATACGCGTGATGGCCATGGCTTGCAGCCGCAGTGCTCCCGGCGAGATATTTTGAAAAACACGCTG
>JBLRXB010000159.1:0-5207 GCA_047920915.1 Kiritimatiellia bacterium | reverse complement strand
GTCAACAAACACTTGATTTGAGAATCCTATGGGCAGCGGAGCTACGAAGAGCGAAGCTGGCCCGCCCTCTCCGCCAGACTACGCCGTCGCGTTGCTCCTGGCTGCGTCTGGCTACGCCGTCGTTTTGTGAGTAGTGCTATGGAACCGCAATATTTTGTATATATTCTTCAGAGTCTTTCTGCTCCGTCAAAAACGTATGTTGGTTTTACGACTCGTTTGGAAAAGCGCCTCGACGAACATAATAGTGGTTCACAAATCTACTCTAGCCGTTATGCCCCCTGGAAACGCGTTACATATGTAGCGTTCACTGATAAAAACACAGCGGTAGCATTCGAGAAGCACCTTAAAACCCCGTCTGGTAAAGCATTTGTCAACAAACACTTGATTTGAGAATCCTATGGGCAGCGGAGCTACGAAGAGCGAAGCTGGCCCGCCCTCTCCGCCAGCTGGGCGCAACACCAGACTCTCGTTCAGGGGAAGAACATAACGTACGTTCGGTGCCAGTTCTGATTCAGGATGCTTGACAGCGCTATACCTTCGCTTGCATCATGCAGCTTCCAAGGAGGTTCCGTATCTATGCGTATTCGAAAAGAAATTGTTCCATTTGTTGTTGTCGCTTTTCTCGGTGGGGTCGTTTTCTTTGGTATTCTGAAAACGTGCGGGGTACCAAAGGAGGCCAGCATTGCGGTGGCAGCCGGGTTGTTTGCCATCACTCTTGCCTATCTGTTGTGGTTTTTCCGGGATCCGCGTCGTCAGGCACCGTCAGATACACAGGTGATCCTCGCGGCTGCCGATGGCGTGATTGCTGCGGTTAAAACTTTTGAGCCGGAAGAATTCAAAACCATAAGTATGCTGGCAGGTCTGAATCCGGACGATCTGGGACGTTTGCGAACCGAAACCGTTCTACGTGTGAGCATCTTCCTGAGCCTTTTTGATGTTCATGTAAACCGGGTTCCGATTGGGGGCGAATCACGTTTTCTCGGGTATTTCCCTGGAAAGCATTTATTTACCTTCACGGAGAAATCCTCGGATGTGAATCAGCACAACTCCATTCTCATCAGCAATGAGCGGACCCTCTGCCTGGTAAACCAGATTGTCGGGCCGGTTTGCCGTCGGGTGGTGTATTGGCTGGATCCCGTTAAACCGACACCGGTACATGCCGGCGATGATTTTGGCATGATGAAGTTCGGGTCCCGTTTGGATATGTATTTCCCGGCGAAAGACATTAAATTGGTGGTCGCCGAAGGCGAGAAGGTCAGGGCTGGGGAAAGTGTGATTGGGAGGTATCGCTAAGATGTGGAATGAAGAGAAAAAAGCACGGATGCGTAAATTCCTGAATTGGCGCCAGATTCTGCCTTCGATTGTGACCTTGGGTGCCATGCTGGCCGGGTTTCTGAGTATCGTGTCGGTTGTTTCGGGATTTCAAGTCGGTATGCATGAAGCGAATGTCTACTATCTCAATGCGGCGCGTTTGATCATGCTGGCGATGATTTTGGATGGCATTGATGGTAATCTCGCTCGCTGGATCAAGGGTACGAGTGAATTCGGGGCCGAACTTGATACGTATGTCGATATGACAGCGTTTGGCATTGCTCCAGCCATTTTGATTTTTGCGGTTGCCTTGCGCCCCGAGACACCTCCGGCTATCAGACTTTTGTTGCCATCGGCTGTGGCTCTCTCTGGCGTTGTTCGTCTGGCGCGTTTCAAAGTCGCAGACCCATTGCGAGGACAGGGGGGATACGGTGGTCTTCCGATTACGGCCAATGCGGGCTGGGTCGCCTTATTTGTATTTATCAGTCAGGTGCCGCCAACAGCTGGACGCATCCATGACGATTTCTTTTCCTTGCAAAGGGGCTGGTTCGCGACCGTTTTTCTGGTGGGTATCTTGATTTTTATTTCGCTGCAGGTATCGAATGTGCGCTACCCCAAGCCCACCAAGAAGGCTGCGATATTTATACCAAGTGCCATTCTGGTGTTTTTGTTTGTTTTACTACCGAAGCGGTATTCCATGTGGGCAGCCGTTGTCTTGTTGTTGTTAGGGTTGGTCTATGCGGTTGCTGGTCCGATGTTCGTCAAAGGGGCTGAGATTCATAAGGCGCGCAAAGAACGCCAACTCTCAACCGGTAGTGATATGGCCAGCACGCATCGGCGCCGTCGGCGCCGTCGGAGGTAGATTTTGGTTACATTGGATGAAATATTGGGTGATACCGCTGCTTATATTGCCTGGGAGCTGGAGGAGGGTGAGACCACGGCTGAGGTATCAAGAGAGGTTTTGAACGAATTGAGCATGCCGGACACATCTGGATCAGCTGAGCGACGTAAGCCTTCTGCCGCCAAACCGGCGGTGCCTGTTGCGCCGCCTCCTGCAACGGTGGTCGTCGAGCCAGCTTCACAGCTACCTGCGTCGCCTGCACGGCCCGAGACAGGTAATGCAGCCGCTCTGCTAGCGCTTGCAAACACGGTCAAGGTTTGCACCGCCTGTCCCTTGCACAAGGATCGCAAACAGGCGGTACCAGGGCAGGGGAACCCCACGCCGGAAATTCTTTTTGTAGGAGAAGCTCCCGGTGCGGATGAAGATGAGCAGGGGCTGGCTTTTGTGGGACGGGCAGGGCAATTGTTGACCAAAATGATTGAGGCGATGGGGTATACCCGCGAAGAGGTTTTCATTGCGAATGTCAACAAGTGCCGTCCGCCAAATAACCGTAAACCGCTCCGGGAGGAAATGGATGCCTGTCTGCCCTATTTGCGTCAGCAAGTTGCCATTCTGAAGCCCAAGGTGATTGTAGCCATGGGCGCTACCGCTGTAGAAGGGTTGGTGCCCGAGTCCGTGTCGCAGAAAATCAGTGCGCTGCGCGGGAACTGGCTGTCCTTTGAGGGGACTCCGCTCATGCCGACATATCATCCGGCCTATTTGCTACGTAATCCTTCGATGAAAAAGCCAGTTTGGGAGGATCTGCAGACGGTTCTGAAACGGCTGGGGCGTCCGATTCCCAAGCGCAGCTCATCCAACTGAGGGCTCCATCTCGGTGAGATGTTTCCAGTATCTGGCTGGCATGCAACGCCGCTGCAAAGCAGGATTGACCCTGTTTTCAATTGCAATAGATTGATGAAAAATGCGCCATTTTTCTTGCACGTCCACATCGGAGGGATCTGGATCACATGCACGCAACAACATTTGCAAGGCGGTCCCTGTGAGCATAGTGCGATCCGGAGTCTCAGCATTTATTACATTTCCATTCCATGTTGCGGCGCATTGTCGTTTTGCATCCAGAATGATCCAGTGCTGCGCGCGGAGCCGCCGGGCAAAATGCCATGACAAAAAAAGCGTGATGTCATAATCCGGCTCGTAGATCGCCATGAAGCGTTCATCGCGGAGTTTGCTAAACCGTAAAAGGCCCTTGAATCGGTGGATCTCATGCGAAACTTTGCGAGCACTTTTGTGGATAAACGCGACATCAGGATCGGCGTGCAACCTGTCAACAGCGGAACCATGTTTGAGCACTAATCGCGTATATTTCAACAGGGCATTGGCTTGCCCTGGAGGCATCACCATCAACGAACGCAAAACATTGCGCGCAGCCTCTTTGCCACCTGCGTGTTGCAGTTGCCGAAAAAGCGCATCAGCCTGCTCTGATTCCGTAGGGATAAACGGTGTTTGGTTTGCAAAAAGATCCGCTGTCCCGTTGCTATCCTCTCTGGCAGATATGGATATCTCACCGGAATGTTGCAATGCCCATGCGACAGCACACAAGCAACCATCGGGGGTGCCATCGAATTGCACTTCCATGCCTGCCTCCCCGTTCCTACCATGCAAATTCGAGTTGGGCAATGTTGGGTACTTTCTGCATCAACGCCTGATGAACGGCAGCCACGGGATACGTGCGCGTGCCAAGCGTCGGACCGCCCTGGCAACGTATGAAATATTGCGCGCGGTTCATTGCCACACCGCAACGGCGCAAGTCGCGTTCGGTGAGCGCACGGAACTTGCGTGCTGCAACAATCCGTTTTGCGGACGTGACCCCGACACCGGGTATGCGCAAGATCCAGCGATAGTCGGCCCGATTTACATCAATCGGAAACACATGGTAATTGCGCAATGCCCACATGGCTTTCGGGTCCAGCACCGGATCCAATTGCGGTTGATCTGCTCCTAGAAGCTCATCAGCCCGAAAGCCGTAGTTACGCAGTAACCAATCAGCTTGATAAAGGCGATGCTCGCGCAACAACGGTGGTTTCTCCGGTTGTTCGAGTCGGCTATCCGCGCGATTCACAGGAATGTACGCCGAGTAATACACGCGGTTCAATTGATAGTTGCGGTACAGAGACTCACCTAACTTGATGATCTGCAGATCAGACTCGGGACTTGCCCCTACAATCAGTTGCGTGCTTTGCCCACCCGGCGCAAATGCAGGAAGGTTACGGTGCTTGCGGCGTTCCGCACGGTTTTCGGTAATGGCACCGGCAAGATAGCGCATGGGTTTGAGGATCGACTGTTTGTGTTTGTCCGGTGCCAGACGGTTCAAGGCCGCTTCGGATGGAAGTTCAATATTCACACTCACGCGATCGGCGTAGCGACCAGCTGCATCGAGTAGGGCCTGATCTGCTCCGGGAATGGCCTTGAGGTGAATGTAACCACCGAAGCCTTCTTCCGTGCGTAGTTTGCGGGCAATGCCGACCATTTGCTCCATGACGCGACACGGAGAGGCAAAAACGGCTGAGCTCAGGAACAAACCCTCGATATAGTTGCGACGATAGAAGTCCATTGTTAGTCGCACGACCTCGTCTACCGCAAAGGTTGCGCGGGGAATATCGGTGCTCCGACGATTGGCACAATAGGCGCAATCATAGAGGCAGACATTCGAGAGCAGGATTTTCAGCAACGAGATGCAGCGTCCGTCGGCCGACCAGCTGTGACAGATGCCCGAAACCGACGTGTTGCCCGTCGCGGTTCCCTTGCGTCGGCTTCCACTTGAAGCACATGAGGCATCATATTTTGCAGCCGAGGTTAGAATCTCAAGCTTTTCGGAGGTGTTCATACTGGTTACCGCTTTTTCCACGGGGTGCCGTTGACAGCTTGTGAGACAACCTGTCCTTCGGGAGGCAGAACTGACCGATTGAAACCGGCCGTTTTTAATACCTGATCCGTTGTTCGAAAATGGCATTTGGCATGATTGAGCAAAGCCTTGGGACCATGCTTCTGCACGAGT
>JBLRXB010000158.1:0-5249 GCA_047920915.1 Kiritimatiellia bacterium | reverse complement strand
CTTTGCCGTAGGAACCCCGCACGGTTTAAAGCGCACATTTTCGAGTGGTATTCTCAGTAATGTCGATCGTACCGATTTGAATACGTTCACCACGGTCATCCAGACCGATGCTGCGATAAATCCCGGTAATAGTGGGGGGCCGCTTTTTGATCGCAATGGACGGGTGCTTGGCATCAACACCTATGGGACACGTGGAGCAAACAATCTGGGGTTCACCATTCCGATCCATGTCGTAGAAAAGCTGTATCACGATTTACGAGATTACGGGCGTTTTATCCGTGCAGATCTTCCGTTGTTTCAGGTTCGTGCGCTTTACGATGAATTGCGCACGGTATTGGGCGTTGATCGGGGTGTCCTTGTCGAGTATGTCATGGAAAACAGCCCTGCTGCCGCGGCTGGCTTGCAGGCTGGCGATGTGATTGTGATGCTTAATGGACGAGCGGTTTCGGCCGTTAACAGTGCGGAGTTGCATGACTTTGCCTGGGCTTTTTCTTCGCTGCAAATTGGTGGACCGCTGGCTTTGGAGGTATTGCGTTGGGAGGGTGAAGGATACGCGCGTGTTTCGCTGCATGCGATGGTAGAAGAAGCGGAGCCGGCTATTGCCTCGGGGGGTGCGCCCGGTGAGATCACAGTGGAGAAATACGACGCGCTGGGATTGCCGTTTACCCGGATGGTTCGTCAACATCGTATCCGGCATCAGTTGCAAGATGATGCGGGGGTTCTGGTGATGGTTCCTGACAATGCGACGCCAGCGCAGAAGGCGCAGCTTGATCGGTATGACATCATCACGTCTGTGGGGGGCGTTGCCGTGCATGATGTGGACTCTTTCCGGGATGCGCTGGAGGCGCGCCTAGCCGAGCGTGATTCTTTTATCGAGCTTGTTGTGCGGCGTAGGCAAATGATCTGGCGCACGGCATTGGCTCCCTACTATGATTTAGCGGGTAAGCATATTTTGGTGGTGCTCCCTCCGGGTGACGCGCGCTATCTGGATCTTGTGCTGCGGGAATTGGTGGCGCAAGGTGCCGCATTGACAATTGCATCTCTCGATGGTGCTGTGGATTTGCCGAGCAAGGTAATAAGGGACCAGGTTGCATTGGCTGATGCGGATGTAGAGGACATTGATGTTCTTTTGCTGCTGGACGGCGATCAGGCTGATCGCTATTGGGAGAATGGGCTGGTTTTATCGCTGGTACGGGAGATGTACGCCCAAGAGAAAATGCTAGCGGCATTAGGGGCATCGGCGATTACGCTGCTAGCGGCAGATCCGGCAATTATCGAGAAGCGCATCACGACCAGCAAGGGTCGCTCGGGGGAGGCCATTCAGCGTAAGGCGCAGTATACCGGTGTTGATGTTGAAAAGGATGGTAATGTTCTAACAGGGTCCGGTCTTGATCGGCAAGCGGTGCGGGATTTCCTGCAAGAACTCGCTCGGGCGGCTCGATAATATCAGTTGGCCAGTGAAGGATTTCGGGGTTTTATGCATACTCCAAATTTCCCGACCAGACGAAGAAACGTCAGAATGTGATCTGGGTGTTTGGCGATCAGCATCGGGCGCAGGCCTGTGGGTATCGCGGGGACCCGAATGTGTATACGCCCAATTTGGATACGCTGGCCCGCGATGGGATGCGTTTTGATTGTGCGGTGGCAGGCGCACCTTGGTGTTGTCCTTTTCGCGGGGCGTTGTTGCCGGGCAGTATCCGCATCAGCATGGCGTGATCAAAACGCCGTCAGCCTTGGATCCGTCCATTCCCGCGCTTGTGCGGCCGTTCCAGACGGCAGGTTACCACACGGCGTATGTGGGGAAGTGGCATCTGGCGCGATAGTCCGAAGCATGGTACCGGGGAGGGGACTCGAACCCCTATGAGTGTAACCTCGGCAGATTTTGAGTCTGCTGCGTATGCCAATTTCGCCACCCCGGCTTCGATTGGGAACAGGAACCTAGCACGGTTGATTGGCGGTGTTCAATCTAAAAATGCTGCCTGCATGATGGGCCGGAAATATAGCTACTATCTGATGCTGTTCATGCTATGCCGGTCAGGTAGCGCTGGCGCGATTCCTCCGGAAATTTTTCGATGGCGTAGCGCAGCATGGTGCGGGGCATGGTGGGGTAATGCTTTTTGAGGAAGCTTTTCTGTGTGTGAATATCGCGTTTTCCGACCTCGCGCAGCATCCAGCCGACGGCTTTGTGGATGAGGTCGTGCTTGTCGTGCAAAAGGATTTCGGCAATGGCCAGGGTGTCCTCAAAGTCGCAGTTCTTGATGAAATGGAGTGTGGCGATGATGGCGATGCGTCGTTCCCAGAGGGAATCGGAGCGGGCGAAGTCATAGATTGGGGCGCGTGGCTGGTTTTGCAAAAAGGCACCTACGATGTGCGGTGCGGTCACATCGATCAGGTCCCAGTTGTTGATGTGGGCGGTGTTGGCCATGTATAGATTGTAAATCTTGGTCTGTTCGTCGGGTGTGCCCTTTTCGTATTGATGCATGAGTATAACGAGGGCCAGCATGCGTTCTTCGTGGGTTTTAGATTTCAGCAAGGTGGTCGCCTCGCGCAGGGGTAAGGTTTGATACTCTTTGGCAATGCGCCGGATGATGGGTACACGCACCCCTATAAAAATATCGCCCTCGGCATATTCTCCCGGACCGGTCTTGAAGAAGCGCCGTAAGGTTTCAGCATCTGCAGGGTTGGCGTGATCGCGGAGTACCGTGCGTAATGGCTTTAGTATGGTGGTCTTCATTTTTTTTCTTGAACATTTGCGCGAGGTCGGGATGGGCCTCGTGGGGGATTCGGAGTGGAGGGTTTGGGAGAAGTTCGTGGTTTGTGGTGGATTGGCGCACACGAAGCGAGGGCGCCGGACTCCCGACGCCGGACGCCGATTGGTGGAAGTGTCAGGGGGATGTGTCGACTTCTGGTGGGGTTTCCTCTCCGGTGTTTATCTCGACGGGGTCAAGGAGAACGGTACCATCGAAAACCGGCAGATCCGGTTGCGTGTTTGGCGATGAGGTAGAGCGAATCGCAATCCATTGTCCGTTGGCCATTGTCCACGAGTCACCGGTCTCGGTGTTGATACGGATGGCACCCCAGTCGTTTTGCAGAGGGATGAATTGCACTTCGTATGTGCCTTTGGGTAGTGCGGCGTTAGGGTCGGCTTCAGGAACGTTTTGCCAGGCTTGCCCTCGCAGCAGGTAGGCTTCGCCATTCGCGCGGTTCCATCGTATAGCATCATAACTATGCTCACCCATTGGAACCGTTACCACGGAATACGCTTCTTTTTTCGACGGGGCGTCTGCGCACCCAGCACCAATCAGCAGGAGGAAAAGTAATGCGGCTGAAATCATTTTCATAGTGTTGTCCTTTCGTGATGCTTCATGCTGCTTTGCTTGCATGCATTTAGCGTGCCAATCGCGTGCTTGTAAATCAAGTTGTATGTGGGCTTTTGGGGAGCGAGGACGCCGGACGCCCGCCGCCGGGTGGGTGGGGGGCGTCGGGAGTGACGATAAGGTGGAGGCTGTTTTTATCTGCGGCTTGTGGTTTTGGTCCGGTTGCGTTGGCGGCCAAATGTTGCGCTGCGTCCCGAGGTGGCGTGTGCTTGGCGGCGGGCGGGACGTTGGCCGCGAGGTTCGGGGCGTGCATCCGGTCCGGTTGCGAGGCGTGCGGTCTCCGAGTGCCAGCGGTGGTCTGATTCAACGGGTACGGGTTTGCGTATCAAGGCCTCAATGCTGCGCAGGGCATCGCGCTCGCGGGCGCAGCAAAAGGAGATGGCGTCGCCATCTGTGCCGGCACGGGCGGTGCGCCCGATACGGTGCACATAGCTCTCGGCATCTTGCGGAAGGTCGTAATTGATGACGTGCGTGATGCCGTCGACATCGATGCCGCGGGCGGCAATGTCGGTTGCGACCAAAGCCCGGACATGGCCGGTCTTGAATCCCTGCAAGGCGTTTGTTCGTGCGCCTTGCGATTTATTGCCATGAATGGCGCTAGACTTGATGCGTGCATCGGCCAGTGTGCGGACCACGCGATCGGCGCCATGTTTCGTGCGTGTGAAGACGATGACTTTGTCCATTTTGCGGGCATGGATAAGTTCCAGTAGGAGCTCGTTTTTGTCGCCTTTATCGACAAACAGCACGGTTTGTGCAATCCGTTCCACGGTTGGTTTTTCGGGATCAACCGTGACTTGTACGGGATTGTGTAGCAGCTCTTGCGCCAGCTTAGCCACAACAGGCGGCATGGTGGCTGAGAAAAAGAGGGAATGGCGTTTGCGGGGGAGTTTGGCGATAACGCGTCGAACAGAGGGGATGAATCCCATATCGAGCATGCGGTCGGCCTCGTCGAGCACAAAAACCTCGACGGAATCGAGCAAAACATACCGCTTCTCCATTAAGTCCAGCAAACGGCCAGGCGTTGCTACGACGATATCTACGCCGCGTCGCATAGCGCGTTCCTGGGGTTCCTGTCCGACGCCGCCAAAAATGACCGTATGGCTGATGTTTATGTGGCGGCCGTATGTGGCAATGCTATCGCCGATTTGTGCTGCCAGTTCCCGTGTGGGCGTCAGAATCAGGGTGCGCGGACGATGGGGCTGAGTTGGTCGGTGTTTTTGCACCATGCCCTGTAGCAAAGGGAGTGTGAATGCTGCCGTTTTGCCGGTGCCGGTTTGTGCGCAGCCGAGGATATCGCGGCCTTGTAGGATATGCGGGATCGCCTGCTCCTGGATCGGCGTCGGTGTGGTGTAGCCTTCTTCTGCAATGGCGCGGCGCAGCGGCTCGATTAAAGCCGTAAAACAATTCGTTGGGTTCATATTCTCTACTTCTGTTTACATCCGCGTTATATAGGTGAAAATCTCTGCCTGACGGATGAAAAGGGAAAGAGAAAATGCCGTGCAGTGTTGCGCAGCAGTGTGATGACGGTTTGCCTTCACGTTGGGTATGGTGATAGAGCATCCGCGTGGGGAAGTCAATGACCAAAAGATTGGGGCTGCCGCTAGGCTTGTGTTTGCATGGTGTTTGGGCGGTGGTAAACGCGAGGACGCCGGATGTCGGACGCCCGACGCCGGGTGGTAAATGTCTTTCGCATTGCGCGAATGAAATGGCTTTCTTGTGGTTACGGTTTCTGTGATGCTTCGTGATTATGGCTACTGATCCGAGGAAGAAAAAATACAAGTCGTCCGGCAAGCGTCAGCATGGGCGGATACCGGGGCTGACGATTCTGCATGAGGATCGCGACATTATTGTGGTGAATAAGGAGCCGGGCTT
>JBLRXB010000157.1:0-5260 GCA_047920915.1 Kiritimatiellia bacterium | reverse complement strand
GCCCTGATGGGGGTGATCGTGGATTTTCATCATGCCAATATCGCCCTGCCGGAACGCGTAGACCGCTGGCTGCGCACGCTGATCGTCACCCCCGCCATGCACAAGGTACACCACTCTATTCTTCAGTCCGAAACCGATTCCAACTACACCTCCCTGCTTTCTGCCTGGGATCGCCTCTTCGGCTCCTTCCGCCTACGCTCCGATCTGGCCGCCATCGAGATCGGGCTCGACGATTGGCGGGATCCGGCGCATCAGACGCTCAAGGGGGTGATCAAAACCCCGTTCGTGCGGAAGCACGAATAGGAGCGTTCTCGCCAAAGCTTCTACGAGACGATATGGCGGTAGTCCATGTGGTATTACAACGAGAATGGCACATGTATTGTAAAGTCCGGCTTGTTAAATTGCTGTCTGAAATGTAGGCTGTATCATCCTGCTTCCAATGGTTGGGAGGGGCATTGATATGAAAACAATCGAACAATTTCAGCGGGCGGACTTTTCTATTCCTCTCCCGATAAATTGGCAGCTTACGGATCTTGCCGAGTTTAAGGGAAAGCAGGAGTTGTTTACGCATCAGGCCCCGCAACGACTGAAAGCATTGCGTGAGCATGCCCTGATTGAAAGCGCGGTTTCTTCCAACCGGATTGAGGGCGTGGAGATGGAGCCGTCCCGTATTGCAGCGGTTGTTTTTGGAGGATGCGCCTATCGGGATCGCAACGAAGAGGAGATTGCCGGATACCGGACGGCCTTGAATGAACTGCATAATCGAAGTTTCCCACTGGCAGAGAATACGATGTTGCAATTGCATCGCTGGAGTCGTGGAGAAATCTGGGATGCCGGGCAATACAAAGATAAACCGGTTGATATTTTCGAGACATTTCCAGATGGAAGGCAGATTGTCCGCTTTCGCTCGGTTTCGCCAGAAGAGACGCCGAACATGACAAGGGCGTTGTTTGAAGCGGTTGATGATGAGCTTAAAAATCATCGAATTCCTCCGCTTCTACTGGTTGCTGCGCTGAATTTAGACTTTCTGTGTATCCACCCGTTTCGTGATGGAAACGGACGTGTGTCGCGGTTGCTTTTATTGCAGAGCTTTTATCTTCTCGGCTTTGAAGTGGGGCGATATATCAGTCTGGAGCGCATTGTTGAGCAGAACAAGGAACGCTACTATGAGGCGTTGCGGGAAAGTTCGGTCGGTTGGCATGACGGGAAGCACGACCCTTGGCCATATATTGGCTATATTCTGTTTGTCTTGAAGCAAGCCTATAAAGAATTTGAACTGCGTGTTGGTGAGTTACAGGCGCCTCATGGAGAGAAAACCAGTCGCATTGAGGAGGCCATCGAACGTTTCAGCGGTTCGTTTGCTGTGGCCGACTTACATCAGGCCTGCCCTGGCGTCAGTATTGATCTGGTTCGGGCCACTCTGAAGCGATTGCGAAAAGAAAACCGAGTTCAATGTCTTGGTAAAGGGCGTGGAGCCAAGTGGATAGTGATAAACTAGGTAGTGATTTTATTAATTGGGTAGTTAATTGGGTAGCGTTCATTTGTCATGCTCCATTTTGCAGGAAGAATGGGACGCGTGATGACGAAAAAACATATCGAAGAGCGGCTTTGAGGATGCGGTTGTGGATGCTCTGGTTTCTCGGGGCGGCTATGAAAATATATTTACCAAACTGATGGGGGATGCATCATTCCGGAAGGTCGCCTCTAAGCATTTGCTACAGAAAGTCTACAACGCCTTGAACCAGTAGGTTGAGGCGCAGGCCGCATAGACATCAAAACCGGGCGTTCCAGCTCTATGAAATCAAGCGTTGATATGCGCCGCTGTATAGTAGCCGGAGCCTGCCCCTCCAGGAGCGTTTGCGTCCGGTGCATGCATGTGTAAGAAAAGCTGGATTCGTGTTACATACTTGTGGCAGGGGCAAAGTTGATTGAATGAAATGGTGCATAACGAAAAGGGGGCTGCGAAATGTCGAAAACGGGAAGTCGCGTGAGTATGGAGCCAGAGGACAAATACAATCGGGAATTAGTTGGTCATGTGCATCCGGCGGACTGGGAGAATCCGCAGCCTGAGGGTGTGTACAATCTTGTGGTGATCGGTGCGGGAACGGCGGGGCTCGTGACCGCAGCGGGCGCGGCGGGATTGGGCGCCAAGGTAGCTCTGATCGAGCGGCATTTGATGGGCGGCGATTGCCTGAATGTCGGGTGTGTGCCATCCAAGGCGATCATCCGGTCAGGGCGTGTGGCTGCCGCGGTGCGACGTGCGGGTGACTATGGCATCAATGCCACACTCGAACAACAGGATTTTGGTGCGGTCATGGAGCGGATGCGCAAGCTGCGCACAGGCATTGCGCATCATGATTCGGCGGCCCGGTTTCGTGATTTAGGTGTGGATGTGTTTCTGGGGGATGCGCAATTTGCAGGGCCGGGAACGATTACAGTGGGAGACCGGACATTGCGGTACAAGCGCGCTGTTATCGCGACAGGTGCGCGGGCGGCAGCACCGCCGATTGATGGATTGGATCAAGTCGATTACCTCACGAACGAAACGCTGTTCTCGCTGACGGAGTTGCCGAAGCGCTTCGGGATCATTGGTGCGGGGCCGATTGGCTGCGAGATGGCCCAGACCTTTGCACGGTTGGGTTCGGAAGTGTTCCTGATCGAGGCCGCGCATGGCGTGCTGCCAAAAGAGGAGCGCGATGCGGCCGAAATTGTACAGAAGGCACTCGAGCGCGACGGAGTGGATTTGCTTTGCTGCGGCAAGGATCTGAAAGTCTCCAAGGGCGAAGGCGGCACGATCCGTCTGCAGGTGACGGGGGCGCATGCCGGGGCGTACGACAAGACCGTGGACCAGTTGCTGGTGGCCGTGGGACGCGCGCCCAATGTCGAGGGGCTGAACCTGGAGGCTGTCGGCGTGGAATATGATCGCAAGGGTGTGAAGGTGAACGCCAAGCTGCAAACGGCGAACAAGAAGATCTTTGCCTGCGGCGATGTCTGCTCGCCATACCAATTTACGCATGCGGCCGACTTCATGGCCCGCATCGTCATCCAGAATGCGCTCTTTCATGGGCGCAAGAAAGTGGATGATTTGATCATTCCCTGGGCGACCTATACCGACCCCGAATTGGCGCATGTCGGGATGACGCCCGATGAAGCCGAAAAGGCGGGGATCGAATATGAAACGCATACGGTGGAGATGGCCACGGTGGACCGGGCGATTTTGGATGGCGAGACGGAGGGTTTTGTCAAAATCCATGCCAAAAAGGGGACGGACCAGATCATCGGAGCGACGGTGGTCGCGGCGCATGCCGGCGACCTGATCGGCGAGATTACCCTCGCCATGCATAATGGTGTGGGTCTCGGGGGTATCGCCAATGCCATCCATCCGTATCCCACGCAGGCCGAGGCTGTGCGGAGGGTGGGGGATGCCTATAACCGCACACGGTTGACTCCGCGCGTGGCGGCCCTGCTGAAGTGGTGGGTGCGGCACTTTTGATGGTTGAAGGTTGAAGGTTGAAGTGGCAAATTGACTTGAGCTGGAAACGGAATAGACAGAATCATTGGAGTCGGAATCATGACGGAACGTATCGAAATAATAGGAATGAATGCATGAGCAGGGAATTGATTCCGGCGGAACGGATTGAAAACCGAATTCTCTTGTTGCGCGGGCAAAAAGTATTACTGGATCGTGATTTGGCTTCATTGTATGAGGTTGAAACCAGGGCTCTCAATCAAGCCGTAAGGCGAAACAGGGACCGCTTCCCCGATGATTTCATGTTCTCGCTGACCCGCGATGAAATACGGAACATATCACAATCTGTGATCTGTTCTGACACCATAAAGCACGCGCGTAATGTGTATGCTTTTACCGAGCAGGGCGTTGCCATGCTTTCGAGTGTTTTGAACAGCAAGCGGGCGATTCAGGTCAACATTGCGATTATGCGGACGTTTGCCCGTTTGCGGCACATTCTGGCTTCGCACGCCGATCTTGCCCTCAAGCTGGAGGAACTGGAGAAGCGGTACGACAAGCAGTTTCGCGTGGTCTTCGACGCGCTGCGGGAATTGATGATGCCGCCCGAGCCGCCGCAAAAGCAAATTGGTTTCAGGGTCCGAGAGGGCTCACGCGACGTGTCCGGCGAAGCTTTGGCGAAGGCGGAAGGCGCGAAGGCGCGAAAGGGGGTGGAATGAACCAGAAGAAGCGCTCTGCAAAAACAAAGGAGGTGTCCATCACCCGATCATCGGCGGCGGAATACCTGACCTTTGTTGCCGCGACGAGTGGCGATGCGCAAAGCATCGAGATGCGCTACCAGGATGAAAACATCTGGTTGACGCAAAAAATGATGGCTGCGCTGTACGATGTGACGGTCTCCGCCATCAACCAGCACATCAAGCGCGTATTCGATGATGGGGAACTGCTCCCCGATGCAGTTATTAAGGAATACTTAATAACTGCCAGCGACGGCAAGAACTACAAAACCAGACACTACAACCTGCAAGCCATCATCGCGGTCGGCTTCAAGGTCAACAATCCGCGTGCGGTGCAGTTCCGCAAGTGGGCCGGGCAAATATCCCATGAGCAGGCCAAGCTTCACGCCGAAACCGAGTTTGAAAAATACCGCATCGTGCAGGACTGTCTGTTTGAAAGCGACTTCGACCGCTTTCTGGCGCTGGAGGAAAAGGCGAAAAGTTTTTCCGACACTCCTGAGGGAAAGCAAAAGGCATGAACGGGAAAGAAGAGGGCTCACGCGACGTGTCCGGCGAAGCCTTGGCGAAGGTGGAGGAACTGGACCGGATCATTGCCGATGAAGGGCTCAACGGCGACGCCAAAAGGGTGTTTGTCGAGAATGCGTTCCGCGATGGCGGATTCAGACCGTCGGCACCGCCATCACGAAAATCCTGCCGCCGGTCTCCCGGTTCGGCAGGCACAACCAGCACGCGATCAAGAAACAGACCGTGCTGGACAAACTGGGGGCGTTCTTCGAGCGTTTCTTCGGCCTGATCTGAGGAGGGTACCGTGAAGGCCACAAAGGAACCGCGAAGGCACGCGAAGGAAAAGATAAGGAACCGCGAAGGAACGCGAATTGAAAAATCCTGAACTCTTCCCCTATTGGCGTTCAGTGGTATTTCTCCGTCAAGCGACAGACCGAAATGAAAGCAACTAAAATGTACAATTTGACATTAGAAACACCAAATTGTATAAAAGCTGCATGATATCAAGAGACATAGAATCTGTGCTGCGGCAGATGGCGTCGACGTTCAAGGC
>JBLRXB010000156.1:0-5315 GCA_047920915.1 Kiritimatiellia bacterium | reverse complement strand
CGCCTGAAACAACAACTCCTCCGCCGCCTCGATTTGTTGCAATTTTTCCGCCGTGACCGCTTGATTGTACGGAATCCGGGAACTCAAACAGGGACTCGCAGGCTTGTCCCAATTCGGTAAACCAAAATGGCGCGCCAATTCCCGGATTTCGGACTAGCCGACTTTGCAGTCCACAAAAGGAGAAAGCACATCATACTTTCTGGCAGCCTCCATCCCCGGACGAAAATCACCCAGATCATCGTGATTGGCGCCACTTAACACGGCAAACCCAGGATACGATTGCGCGATGCTTCCAATGTCTACAAAAAGATGCTGCTTGCAGTAAAAACAGCGATTCGCCGGATTGTTCGCATATCGCGCATCTTCTAACTCCCGCGTACGTATGACTTCCAGCCGTATATCAAAGGTCCGACAAAATTCCTGCGCAAAATCAAAATCGCGCGCCTTCAGACTCTCCGAACGGGAAATTACACCGATCGCCTTGTCACGACCCTGGAAAGTACGCGCCAGAAAAAGCGCTAATGTCGAGTCGATCCCGCCCGAAAAAGCCACAATCGAACCGCTTTTCTGCTTGTACCAACGCTCCAGCGCAGCGAGCTTTTGCTTTGTATCGAAGGATAAGTCCATCATATCGCCTTCCTGCTACTTGAGCCTGCACCATACCCAGAAATGTAAATCAGAAAGCAGCACCAACCTGGATGCTGCCTGCAACCAAATACGAAAGCACGATAACGAAACACACAAAATGCCGTCAACACGTATTGACTTGAGTTGGCAAAAAATCATAAACTACAAACTTTGTAATGATGACAAGGTAAAGGAGCTTCCCGATGAGCGATACAGCGTCAAAGAAATATGCCCTGGTGATTCCAACGAGCATGGGAATCCGGCTAACCCCCGTCGATGCCCAACCCTTTCATTGCAGCGACACCTTCAAAATGCAGGCAACCAGCGCCGAAAGCAACGTGGCGAGCGTGGCCTCCTACCTTGGTATGCCGGTCAAGGTTCTCACGGCATTTGTCAAGGACAGCCCCATCTCACACTTTATCAAGGACAACATCCGTAGCCGACGCATGGATTTCGAGGGACCGGAATTTAAACAGGAAGACCCTTGGGGCTTTCGCCACCAGATCAATATGGCCGATAGCGGACTCGGTTCCCGCGGTCCACGCGTTCACAATGACCGCGCCGGAGAAGTCGGACGCGAACTTAGCGCCAAAGATTTCGACCTGGACCGTATCTTCGCCCAAGATGGTGCCCAAATCGTGCACCTCTCCGGCCTGATAGCTGCCCTTTCGCCCAAAACCAGCCAGTTCTGCCTGGATATCGCACGCGTTGCCAAAGAAAACGGATCACTGATTTCATTCGACCTGAATCACCGCGCCAGCTTCTGGAAAGGCCGCGAAACCGAACTGTCCGCCGCATTCGCCGAAATCGCCTCCCGGAGCGACATCCTGATCGGCAACGAGGAAGACTTCCAACTGTGCCTCGGCATCAAGGGCCCGGAAGCAGGCGGCAAAGGACTGGATGAAAAAATTGACGGCTTCAAAGAAATGATTGGTCGCGCCAAAACAGCTTTTCCGAATGCCCAATGGTTTGCTACAACACTCCGCGAAGTGGTTTCCGCCAACAGTCACTTGTGGGGGGCCTTGGTCACAGATAGCAAGGACTGGGAAGTGATCAAACCACGGGAAATCGGCGTTCTGGATCGCATCGGCGGTGGCGACGGTTTCGTCGGCGGACTTCTCTATGGCATCCTCAAGGGCTGGGATGTCCAGCAATGCGCCCGTTTCGGTTGGGCCAGCGGCGCGCTGGCCACAACCATGCTGACCGACTATGCCCAACCCGCTGATGAAGAGCAGATCTGGAGCATCTGGGAAGGCAACGCACGCGTAAAACGGTAATGCAACACGCTGATCCACAGAATATACACATCATGTAATAACAAACACAGGAGTACACCATGCCTTGGTTCTACGAGCAGAAGGATGATATCAGTCGAAACGAAATCGAACAGATGTGCCAACGGCTTCTCGATGAAGCCCGCGAACGCCGGAAGTGCGACCTGAAGCGCGTACTCTTGCTCCCGCCGGATATCACCAGGGCACATAGCGGGGCCGGTTGGATTACCGAAACCCTATACAACATGCTGGGACCGGATTGCGATGTGCATGTCATCCCGACACTCGGACAGCATGTGCCGCACACCGAGGCCGACAACAAATGGATGTTTGGCAGCATCCCCGAAGAGCGCATCCATGCCCACGACTGGCGCAATGGCTGCACGCGCATGGGCGTGATCCCCGCCGCCATGGTCAAGGAAAGCACCAACGGCGCTGCGGACTGGGAGATCCCCGTCGATCTAAACACCATGACCGTAACCGAACAATGGGATCTGATCATCAACATCGGCCATGTCGTGCCCCACGAAGTCCTCGGCTTCGCCAACCACAACAAGAACTACTTCATCGGCCTGGGCGGCAAGGACACCATTTGCGCCTCGCACCTGGCGGCAGGCTGCTACGGAATCGAAAATAATCTCGGCAACCTCATTACGCCGCTGCGCGCTTGCTACAATTGGGCCGAAAAGGAATTTTTAGGTGACTTGCCCCATGTCTACTTGCAAGTAACCATGCAGCGCGATGCCGACAACAAACTCGTACACAGCGGGGTATATGTCGGCGACGATCTGGAGACCTACCTGATGGCCGCCAAACGCAGCCGCTCGCAGAACATCACCATCTTCGACAAACCGATCAAGAAGATCGTGGCCGTGATGCAAGCCGACGAATTCCGCGCCACCTGGGTGGCCAACAAAGCAGTCTACCGCACCCGTATGGCCATGGCCGACGGCGGCGAACTGTTGATTATCGCGCCTGGCGTCGAACGCTTCGGCGAACAGAAAGAAGTCGACGTCCTCATCCGTAAATACGGCTACTGTGGCACGCCCAAAGTCCTCGAACTGTATCGCGAAAATGCCGACCTGCAGGAATTGGCACATGGTGCCGCACACCTGATGCACGGCTCCTCCGAAGGACGCTTCACCATCCGGTATGCGCCCGGTGGCCTCACCAAGGCCGAGGTCGAACAAGTCAACTTCCAATACGCCGATCTGAAGGAAACCCTGGCACGCTACAATCCGGCAACCATGCAGGAAGGATTCAACACCATGCCAGATGGCGAAGAGGTCTTCTTCATCAGCACACCTTCAGCCGGACTCTGGGCCAGTCGCGACAAATTCTCTGAGTAAACATGCAATTTGACGATATGGGCTTTGCCAAAGTCGACACTGGCCGACCGCTGCGTTGCGGCGCGCCCGAGGCCGTATTCTGCGAAGGCAAGACACCGCAACAGGTCGCATCAATTGTCGCGAAGCTCAACGAGGGGCCCGGCTCCGTTCTCGCAACGCGGGCGGATGCCACGCAGTACGCCGCCGTCCAGGCAAAGGTTCCCGAGGCCGTATACCACCAGGATGCCCGACTCATTATCGTCAGAAAGAACACCGCCGCACCGGATCCCGACCGCTTTATCCTCGTGATGACAGCCGGAACCACCGACATCCCCGTTGCCGAGGAGGCCGCCCTGACGGCCGAACTGATGGGCAACCGTGTGGAACGGGTATTTGATGTGGGCGTAGCCGGCATCCACCGGCTATTTGCCCAGATTGATATCATCCGGCAAGCCAACGTGATTATTGTCGCCGCCGGCATGGAGGGCGCACTTCCCAGCGTGGTGGGCGGGCTCGTCAACAAACCGGTCATTGCCCTTCCCACCAGTGTTGGGTACGGCGCCAGCTTCAAGGGCCTCGCAGCACTGCTGGGCATGCTCAACAGTTGCGCCGCGGGCATTGCCGTTGTGAATATCGACAATGGATTCGGCGCCGGACGGCTCGCCGGCATGATCAACGCCATGCGCTAATAACAAGGGAGATAACCATGAGCAAGGAAACGTGTTGGATTGAGTTTGCCACAATGCAGCAATACATGATCGATGTCTTCAAAGGCATTGGCGTACCGGAAGCAGATGCCACCACCTGTGCCGATGTACTCATTGCCGCCGATAAACGCGGCGTGGATTCACACGGTGTGGGACGCCTCAAACCCATTTACTACGACCGGATCGTGAAAGACAAAATCCAGCAGCCGGTCACCAATCTGTCCGTCGTGCGGAATATCGGCGCCACCGCCGTCGTCGATGGCGGCCACGGTATGGGTATGGTCATTGGCCATACGTGCATGACAATGGCCATCGAAAAAGCCAAACAATTCGGCGTTGGCGTGGTCGTCGCCCGCAATTCCACCCACTACGGTATGGCCGCCTATTATCCCATGATGGCTTGCAATGCCGGCATGATCGGCATGACCGCCACCAACGCCCGCCCCTCCATCGCACCCACCTGGGGCGTGGAAAATATGCTCGGCACCAACCCGCTCGTCTTTGCCATGCCCACCGATGAACCCTTTGTCTTTACCAATGACTACGCCACAAGTATCTCCCAACGCGGTAAGATCGAAGCCTACGCCCGCGACGGCAAACAACTGCCTCCCGGCTGGGTCATTGATCGCCAAGGCCGACCCATGACCGACCCCGAGGTCGTACTCAAGGCCCTCGTCGAAGGCGAAGCAGCACTCTGCCCTATCGGCGGGCTCGGCGAGGAAAACGGCGGCTACAAAGGCTACGGCTACGCCACCGTCGTGGAAATCCTCAGCGCGGCCCTGCAACAAGGCGCCTTCCTCAAGGCCCTAAACGGCATCGATGAGGCCGGACAAAAGAAACCATACTGCCTCGGACACTTCTTCATGGCTATCAATATCGAAGCATTCACGGATCTCGACGCCTTCAAAAAAACCACGGGCGATATCCTGCGGGAATTACGCAACTCGCAGAAAGCCGAAGGTGCCGAACGCATCTACACCTGCGGCGAAAAAGAACACCTCGCCTGGCTCGAACGCAAAGACAAAGGCGTCCCCGTCGGCACCGTCCTCCAAAAACAGATGGTCCTGATGCGCAACGAACTCGGCCTCAACCAATTCACCTTCCCCTTCGAAAAGTAATCACCCGCCAAAGCGTGTCGAGACACGCATCGATCCGCCCGGAAGCTGAAGCAGTGGCAGGAACGAATCTGATGAACTTCGATCGGATAGGGACGCGGCTTGGGGCGTCCCTATACCGATCACTTTTAATATCGGTCGTGCTCGTCAGGTTCCCTGTCAGGAACCTGAGCCAAGGCTGCCTCAAACTTCTCTCTGCTGGCGCGCTTGGCAAGGTAGTCTGCTGTCTCCATGGCGGAGATCTTCTCCGCTACCGCAGTTGCT
>JBLRXB010000155.1:0-5317 GCA_047920915.1 Kiritimatiellia bacterium | reverse complement strand
GCCCTCATCGGCGGCAAACTCGATATACCCCGCGAGAGTATCGTGGGCGGTATCGCTTAGAAAGGAATCAGGGTCTGCCTCGGTTGTGGTTGGCGCAGTAAACTGCGAGGACGCGCCATCTTGAATCGACAGGATCAGGGCCACTGTTACAGAGACAAGCAGTCGTGTTTGCATACGTCACCCCATTGATGGCTGTAAAGATAGGCAGAAACAAAGCTAATCGAGATATCTGTATTCATTCCTGCACCTCGCGGAATGCGCATGTAGCGCGAACTACGAGACATGCCGCGTTTGTAATAATGTGAATTTTATGGATGCGTGGTGATAAAAGCAAGCGGGAAGATTTACGCGTGGGTTTGGGGTGGCTCGTCATTCGCTACGCCGTGGCTTGCTGCTGACGGGGGGAGATCAGGCAAGGGATTCGTGGCGGCGGTGGCAGGCGGCCATATGGTTTTGCTTGTTGCCGCATGGTTCGAGTGATGGGAGCATGGTGTGGCACATATCGATGGCAAAGCGGCAGCGGGGGTGGAAGGGGCAGCCCGGGGGCGGATTGGTGGCGGAAGGAATTTCCCCCGGGAGGCGTAGTCGCTCTTGCTTGGGTGCTCCCACCCGCGGAATCGCGGCCAGTAGAGCCTTGGTGTAAGGGTGCCGCGGGTTTTCCATAATGTCACGGGCCGTACCCGTTTCCACGATTTTTCCCAGATACATGACGGCGATGCGATCGCAGAAATGGGAAACCACGCTGAGATCGTGCGAGATGAAGAGAAAGGCGAGTTGGTGCTCCTGGCGTAATTTGATAAGCAGGTTGATGATTTGGGCTTGTACGGAAACATCGAGGGCGCTAACGGCTTCGTCGCAGATGAGCAATTCGGGGCGCAAGGCAATGGCGCGGGCAATGCAGATGCGTTGGCGCTGTCCACCCGAAAATTCATGCGGGAAGCGATTGGCCATTTCGGGGCCGAGCCCCACTTCGCGCAGGAGTTCGCCGGCTGCTTCGGTATGCATGCTGCGCTTGATCAACCCGTGCACAATCAGTCCCTCGGTGATCAACTCTGCGACGGTCATGCCCGGGTTGAGCGCAGCAAAGGGGTCTTGGAATACAACTTGCATGTGACGGCGCAATTGGCGGATGTTCCGGGAACTGGCCTGCAGCAGGTCCTGGTCTTTGAATCGGATGGTTCCCGCAGTGGCTTTCTCGATCATCAGGATCGTACGCGCGAGGGTGGACTTTCCACAGCCGGATTCGCCAACCAGACCGAGTGCTTCGCCGCGGCGCAACGCGAAGGACACATCATCAACGGCCCGGATATGATCCGTAGTTCGACTAAACATCCCTTTTTTGACGGGGAAATGGGTAGAGAGTCTGTTGATGGATAAGAGTGGTTGGTTCATGCCTCATTCTCCGAAAGGAAGCAACGGCTCAGACCGGTGCGGGTAGCATAGAGGGCGGGATGTTCGTCGCGGCAGCGTGCAAAAGCCTTGGGACAGCGATCGTGGAAGTGGCATCCGGCGGGCAGGTTTTGCGGGGAGGGAACTTGTCCGGGAATGGCAGGGAGTAGATCCCCGGGGGTGGCATTGGCGGGAATGGCAGCAAGGAGCGCTTGGGTATAAGGATGCCGGGGATTGGCAAAAACCTCTTGCACGGTTCCGGTTTCGACAATTTCGGTGGCGTACATAACCGCGACATGGGTACACATTTGCCAGATAGCGCCCATGTCGTGGGTTATGAACAGCATGCCGGTATTCTTTTTGTGCATTTCGTGCATGAGGTCAAAGATTTGTGCCTGGACGGTGACGTCGAGTGCGGTAGTGGGCTCATCGGCAATGAGCAGGGCGGGATCGAGCATGAGCGCCATGGCAATCATTACGCGCTGGCGTTGTCCGCCGGAAAGCTGGTGGGGGTAGGCGTACATCCGCTGTTCGGCGTCTGGCAGGCCTACCCGCTGCAGCCAGTGTGCGGCGATTGGCCAGGCTTGTTTTTCGGGCATCTTGCGATGGATTTGCAGTACTTCGACCAATTGGCGCCCCACGCGATGCAGCGGGGATAGTGCCGTCATGGGTTCCTGGAAGATCATGGCGATACGGCTGCCCCGGATGGATTGAAGTTCCGGAAGGGGTAGGGTTGTGAGGTCGTGTCCGTGAAACAGGATGCTACCGCTATCGACGCGTGCTGCCGGTTTGGGGAGAAGGCGCAAGATGCTCATGGCGGTTACGGATTTACCGCAGCCGGATTCGCCGACGAGTCCGAGGATCTGGCCTTGCTCAATCGACAGGGACAGGTTCTTTACCGCCGTGATGGGGCCATCGTCCGTATCGAACGAAATGGTGAGATTCGTAATTTCCAGTAGAGGGGGCATGCACTACTCCAAACGGATTCGGGGTCGGGGGTCGCAGGCTTCACGGACACCTTCGCCGATGAAGACACCTAATAGAATAACGATAAACAGGGTGAACGAGGGATATAGCGTAAGCCACCATGCGGTGCGATAGGTTTGCGCCTGATGGAGGAGCTGGCCGAGGGAGGGAGTGAGGGCGGGCAGCCCGAAGCCGAGATAGTCGAGTGCCGCCAGTGATGCGATGGCGCCGACGAGCGAGAAGGGCGCGAACGTGATAATGGGGGTGAGGGCATTGGGGAGGATATGCCGCACGATGATCTGATGATCGCGGAGTCCGAGAACGCGTGCGGCGTCGACAAAGGGGGCATTCCGCAAGCGCAGGAATTCGCCGCGCATATAGAAGGAGATGCCGATCCAGTTGAAAATGGCATAGCAGAAAAGGAGCAGTACAAAGGATGAGCCATAGATCGAGCCCAGCAGGATCATGACATAGAGAAAGGGGATGGCACTCCAGATTTCGATGCTGCGCTGCACGAGGATGTCAACTTTTCCCCCGTAGTATCCCTGGATGGCACCGATCAATGTTCCCAGACTCATGGACACGGCGACAAGCAGCAGGCTGAAAAACAGGGAAACGCGCAGGCCATGGATGATCCGGGCCAGGACATCGCGTCCGGCTCCATCAATTCCGAAGGGATGTCCTTTTACGGGAGGATGTGGCCATGTGATGCCTGCGGTCGGCATAACCTGATAGCGGTAGAAGCCGGACTCGATTTCAAATGGTGTGTCTGCGGCCAGCGAATCCGGCGTCAAGGCAAGGAGACGGTCGCGGTCCTGTTGGCGCATATCGTACCATTCCTGTGGTGGGGCGAGTGGCCCGCGACCAGGCAAAATTGAGATGCGGCGTAGTGCGCGTTCCCGGGGTTCGGCCAGTCGCAGTGTGATTCGCACCGTTCGGGGTGGGTTCGTGCGTTGGCTGAAAGGCGGTAAGGTGATTTGCATCCGGGTGTCGGCCAGATGCGGCAATGCGATTGTGGTTGAGAAGGCTGGGGCCGGTTCGTTGCGAAAGCGCTGATCAATGGCCTCTCGCAGTGTTGCGGGGATGGTCCAGAGCTGATCGAGACGCGTACCCGGAACCGCTTCTTCGGTTGTGTCGAGGAAGAATCCTGCGCCGAGGTGTCGGGCAATGCTGTAATCGGGCGCGAGGTCCACGCTTGCGGCGCGAGCAATGGGAGCCAATTGGATGCGAATTGCCCCGGTTTGATCGGCGAGTTTTTGTTCATCGATGGTTTCGGATGGCCCATAGGGAATTGGGGCGAAAAGCATGAAATTCGCTTTGTTAGCGGTAAAAACCGGGAGTTGTTTGATGGCTTTGTAGTCCGGACTGCTGGCGCCCCCTTCAGGGAGAAAGGCTGATGCGGGATAAAACCGGAATGCGGGGAAGTAGGTGCGGCTATTAAAGCGTACGATAAGTGGTTTGCTGTTAGCCAGTAGATCAGCGGCAAGTGCCGCGAGCGTGATGGCGGCAAAGATCCAGGCGGAGATCCATGCGCGGCGATGGCGCACGAATCGCCGCAGACGTTTTTGGGCTATGGGGGAAAGACGTTTTTTCATCGTTCGAATGTGATCCTCGGGTCAATAAGGACATAACAGAAATCAGACAGAATATTGCCGATGAGGCCAAGGATGGATGTCAGTGACAAGATGCCCATAAAGATGGCATAGTCGCGTCCGGTGATGGCATCAAGGCTGAGCCTACCCATCCCGGGGATTTCGAAGATGCGTTCGATAATGACAGAACCGGCAAACATCACGGTCATGATGCCCCCGAATCCGGTTGCAATGGGAATCATGGCATTACGGAGGGCATGACCCCAGATGGCGCGTTTGCGATTGCCCCCCTTGGCGAAGACGGTGCGAATGTAGTCCCGACTGATCTGGTCGAGGAGGGTGTTTTTCATCAGCATCGTGAGTACGGCAAAGTTACCGGCCACATAGCAGATAATGGGTAGGGCCATATGACGCACGCGATCCAGTATGCGGCCGGCATGGGATAGTTCCTCATACTGTGTGGATTGGAAACCTCCCAGGGGCAAGAGTGCCGGAAAGTCCTCGATGACACCTGTGAACAGCGTGCGTAGCAGCATGCCGAGAGCAACAGTGGGAATGGCATAGCCGGTAAAGACGATGATACTGGAGGCAAAGTCGAAATGGGTTCCGTTGCGTAGTGCTTTGGCAATGCCGAGCGGGATACAGATCGTGTAGCTCAGCAGAAAGCCGGTGACGCCGAAAATAAGGGATACGGCGAGGCGGGAGCGGATCAGTTCCCAGGCGGTGTTTCCGGTGAACATGTAGGATTCCATGCGCATACCGAGGCGATCCTGCACGAGCCATTTCCAGTAGCGTCGGTAGAAGGGTTGATCAAATCCGAATCGGCGTTCGAGCTCGCGCCGGTATTCCTCCGTAAGGCCGGCAGAGGCATCTGCACTGATGCCCGCCGCGCTTTCCCCGCCTGCTCCGATGGCGCGCATTTGCATAAGCGCCTGTTCTACCGGACCTCCGGGCACAAATTGGATGAGGCCAAACACAACCAGGGTGATGCCGATGAAAGTCGGAATCACGAGCAGGATACGTTTAATAAAATAGGATAGTCTTTGCATATGTGGATTTTTAAATCACGCCTTGTCCGGTTTGTTGGAAGTGTCCTGCTGGTCTCTAGCCAATAGGTATTCCACCTGTATCTCTTTGTTCATCGGAATGATAATTTCCTTGTAGATGTCGCGAATCACTTCTGGTTGCGGAGTCCATTGGGCGGTCGCCTGATAGAGTTCCGTAGTATAAGTGCGAGCCTTGTGGTACACGCGGTTGAGGACATCGTGTTCTACGGTTGTGTCAGTGATTGCCTCCCAGATGGCACGCTTGTCAGTGCTTGAAATGGCGGCCTGTAAGGGTTGCGTGGCTGCCCGGTATTTGCTCTCGGC
>JBLRXB010000154.1:0-5386 GCA_047920915.1 Kiritimatiellia bacterium | reverse complement strand
AGCCGAAAGACACCCCTTCCGCCTTGATTACGCGCTCGCCCGATGACTCGGCTTCCTGCAGCGTTATACGACTGGTTCCAATTTGCTGACGCCGCCGCCGGAATTCCTCGCGCATCGCCAATAAAGCGCGGACACGTCCCTCATCGCGGGTCCGGCGCGCTTTGATTCCCTTGCGAATCCAGACCTCCTCCTGACTCAAACGCTTGCCCTTCTTCTCCCACAGTGCTTCTTCATCGGCCAGCAACTGCTCCTTGCGCAACAAGAAGGTATCGTAATCGCAATCCCAACCCGCCAGCTCCCCGCGATCCAGATCCAGAATCCTCGTGGCCACCTTGCGTAAAAATGCACGATCATGGGTCACAAAAAGAAGCGTGATCCCCGAGCGTACCAGGAAATTCTCCAGCCACAGGATAGCATCCAGATCCAGATGATTCGTGGGTTCGTCCAACAGCAGCAAATCCGGGGAGCAAGCCAGTGCGCGTGCCAGCAAGACGCGTCTCTTCATACCACCCGAAAGCGAGGCAAACGACGCCAGCGGGTCCAGACCAAGGCGGGAAATCGCCTCGGCTCCTGATTGTACATGCGCGCGATACGAATCCACCACACCATCCGATTCGCCGTCGACAACACTTTGCACCGTGCCATGCAGATCCGTGGGTACATCCTGTGGCAGATAAGCCGTTCGCAATCCCGGCGATCGGATGACTTGTCCAGAGTCCGGTTCAATCAGCCCTGTCAATAGTTTTAAAAGGGTGGATTTTCCGCAACCGTTGCGCCCGGTGAGCGCCGCACGCTGCCCGGCTTCAATGTGCAGGGTGGCATCCTCTAGTAAGGGATCGCCCCCCATCCGGATCGTTACATTTTGCAAGCTCAGTAATGCCATAAAGAAACCCCGTTACGGCATATCATAAACCAGAAAAGTACAATCCAAGCCGCCATTCGGGATCTGGATCGCCTGCAAGGGTTTGGCTGATATCGCCTGCTGATACGCCGGACTTCCCGTCATAATACCAATCCGCCAACCATGCAAGCGACTGAACACCGCAGCGACCTGACGCGGAAATGCGCGGTCCATCTCTAACCGTTGACCATAGGGCGGATTGGTAACAATAAAACCGTGTTCGCCGGCAGGCGGCGTTTCGAGAACATCATGCACACGAAAGGCGAGCTTGACGCCGGCCGCCCTGGCATTCTGGCGCGCCATATCAACCATGCCCGCGTCTCGATCCGATGCAACAATACGAGGCATCGTACCCTTCGTCTCACTACGCAACTGTCCACGCAACAGACGCAAGGCAACCGCAGCATCCTCGTCAAAATTCGCCCAGCGCTCGAATCCGAATTTCTCACGCAAAAGCCCCGGGGCAAAATTGCCCGCCCACAGCGCCGCTTCAATGGCCAGCGTGCCCGAACCACACATGGGATCCGTAAACGGCGTTTCCCGATCCCACCCCGCCATCCGCAATACTGCCGCGGCAATCGTCTCGCGCAAGGGTGCTTCGCCGGCCACCTTGCGGTATCCACGCTTGTTCAACGGTTCCCCGGCAAGATCCAGATACACGGCAGCCTTCTGATTGGCCACATGCGCAAAGACCCGCACATCGGCATCCTCCCGATCCACATCCGGACGCGCCCCAATATCCTCGCGCAGTTGATCCACAATCGCATCCTTCACCTTCAAAGCCGTAAAACCACTATGCGACAACGCGGCCTCGCGACTCACAGCCGATACCGCCAGCGTCTGCGAACGCGTAATAAAAGGCCGCCAATCGATCGCCTGTACACCATGATAAAGGTCATCGGGGGTTCGACAGGGGAACCGGCCCAAAACAACCTGAATGCGCGCCGCGATACGGCTCTGCAAGCAGGCCCGCCAGCCCTCTTGCATCGTCCCGCGAAAAGGAATGCCGCCGCGATTCAAACGCACACTGGCAAAACCCAGCTCACGTAGTTCATCGCACAAAACACCTTCCGTGCCCGGAATCGTGGCCGCATGAAACTCCCAAATATCTTCTGTTACCTGACTTTTCACTACATGCCCGCCTTTACACGCATCCGCCCCACGGCATCCACCAAATCCGGTGCCCGGCCACGCCCCGCACGCCGCCGCAAAATATCCAGCAACTGGTCCCAGTCTGAAGCCAACGGCACCGAATCATAATCCCACACCTCCGCATCACTGCGTTTGAATTGCCACTTCAACTTCTGGTGGAAAACATGCACGCGCACCTCACGCTTCACGCCACCTTCCAGTTTTTCCGTCCATGAAATCAAATTATGCATAGAACTCTCCAAAGTCGCACAGTAGTATCACCGATCCGATCCCTTATCAACAGCATCATGCGAATCGATGAACGCGCATGTCCCGGCATATCAGAGAAGCGCCTGCTCGATGGCGGCAAGACGCGCCTCCAAGTTGGCAACCTTCTCATCAAGGGCCACGAGGCGGGGATCATCAACAGGCAGGGGAACGGAAGCCTCGGGCAGCACCGCATCGGAATCATCCAATTGCGGCTCCCCACAGAAAAGATGCGCATATCTCTCCTCGCGCATCCCCCGCGCGGGAGGCAATCGCTTCACCAAGGCAATCTCGCCCCAATGCATTAAACTATCCAGCACTTCCTTGACCTTGGCAGGCGACGCCATCTCCACAATACGCTTGGTATGCGTCCGCAACTCACCAGCAGTCTGTGGGCCACGTAAAAGCAACTCGCAGACTACCGCTGCCTCCTCCGGACTGAATGAAAAATGCGTCAACAATTGATGCTTATATTTCAATACCCGGCTATTCGCCTGCGTTACCGTCGCTACCAGATTATGCTTGTAGCGCAACGAGTCAAGTGCCGCATCCACCCGGATCTCCGTCAGACTCATTTCCGGATCCCGGTTCGACTTCTGGTTACAAGCCGCAACCAAGCTGTTCTTGGTCAGCGGATAATACTCCGGTGTTGTCCGTTCTTTCTCGATCAAACAACCCAGCACCCGCGCCTCAACCGCATCCAGTAAAAGCTCCATAATCCACTTCCTTTGACAATTCCAATGCCTTTTATGCTGCACCTCAACCAGGCACTAGCGTTACATGATAAAACCCTCATTGTCAGCAACGTTACAACGGCATAGCTACTATTCGTTGAAAGCGCATGATCGGTTCTTGCCAGCTGCCACCGAATCGAGCAGTATCCAGCATCATGCGAATCAACGTAAAAGTGGTACCGCGAGCCTCAAAAGACGAGCTGCTGGGAGAATTTGGCGATGGGCTGAAAGTCCGCGTCAAGGCCCCACCCGAAGACGGCAAAGCCAATGCTGCCGTTACCCGTCTTGTTGCTGCACATTTCGGCGTACCGGCATCAAATGTAAAGATTGTAGCCGGGGCAAGCTCTTCGCGTAAAATCATCGACATCACCACCCCCATCTCCGCGCATTAGAGCAGTAAGCTGCGATCTCAGATCCTGCCCGCATTGCCATACACGAGTAAGGAAGCACCTTGAATATCGAACACTTCTGTAATAACCATTTACACGATGTCGAGAGGAGTGTTTAACATGATGTCAGATAATCGCAGCCTGGTCGTACGAAAAGCAGACGCGCGCGGAACCACAGATTTTGGCTGGTTGAAAAGCCGGCATTCATTTTCCTTTGGAGATTATTACGATTCCGCCCATATGGGTTTCCGCTCTCTACGCGTGATTAATCAGGATCGCGTGGCACCGGGTGGCGGGTTCCCCACACATCCGCACCGCGACATGGAAATATTCAGCTATGTGTTCGAGGGCGCATTGGCGCATAAGGATAGCATGGGTAATGGCCGCATACTCAAGCCGGGCCAGATCCAATTGATGAGTGCCGGAGCCGGGGTTACCCATAGCGAGTTTAACCCGAGTGACAAAGATGGACTCCATTTCTTGCAGATCTGGATTCAACCATCCCGGCAGGGCCTTGCACCAAGCTATACCGAGTGGCACCCGCGCGCCGAAGATGCCCAATCATCCAAGGTACTGGTTATTTCCCCGGATGGACGCGATCGCTCAGCCGTAATACAACAGGATGCCTTTGTTTATCGCCTGCAAATGGAAACAGGCGAAACCATCACACATAACTTGGCGCCAGAACGCGGGCTATGGCTGCAAGTGATTGCAGGGACCGTCGCGCTTGCGGGTTGCATACTGACCCCGGGCGACGGAGTTGCGTCGGAAACAGCGGGTACGCACGCGATCACTGCACAAGCCGTCACAGAAGCCCTGCTCTTTGATTTGGGCAGTATATAACAAAGTCGATCAAGCCCCCCACCCCCACTATTGTCAGCAAGCAAAAGGCAGGAAACAGCGTGGCAATCACGAGCTACTATCACGTATTAGGCGTTGCACCCGATGCCGACTTTTCTGCGTTGCGCAAGGCGTATCGGGCCCGGGCAATGGCCAGTCACCCCGATCGACACGGTGGCGATGCGGGAAAAACCGACGAATTCAAGCGGATTGTGGAAGCCTTCAACGTACTCTCTGATCCGCTAAAACGCCGGGCGCACGATAGCCAGTTGGGAATTGCGACAGGTAGCTCCGGTGCCAGGTCATCGGACTTTTCGATGGGGTATTCACCCGAAGACGAACACGCTATCCTTGACACCATGGCCGATGATATTCTGGAAGAGCTTATCGTAGGAAACCACTTGCATCCCCACAATACCACCCTGGCCACATTGATGCTCGACCTTGAAAAGACAGAACAGTTCTGCTTGTTTCGCGAAGCCAAAACACACCTCTATACGGGATCGACCATAGCCGGGGAATCCCTGTTCCGGCAGTACGTTTCCAGTTCCCCGGCCAACATCCTCGCACATGTCTTTCTCGCGCGATGCTGCCGGGCAAACGGCAAATGGCGCGATGCCATCAAGCATCTCGCCATGAGCATCCGGATCGGAGAAACCCGTACCCCGCCATTACAGCTATACCGGCTGCGTCGCGAGCTGGCGGTGCTCCGCAAGAAACAACCCGGACTACTCGGGATACTCTCCCGGTTTTTTCACGCGGAACCCCATCCGCAGAACACGCTTTCACCAGAAGAGCAGGAGCAGCGCGCCCTCAACCGTGCGATCAATCGCATGGCCATGGAACGGGAACGCCGCCAGCGACTTCTCAAAGAATAACAACAATCTTTCAGAGCTGTGCGGCTAAGCCGTCGCATCAAACTGTCTATAAGGTGTTTAGATCTGAGATGAGGCGCGATATACGGCTTAGAACAGTAATTTTCGTCCAGAATTTAGGCTTTAACCGGATCGGCGATCTGGTATGATCCGGGCATGCCACGCGCGACGCGATATATCGTTGAAGGATATCTCTACCACCTGACACATCGGTGTGCCGATGGTGAATATTTTCTGCGTTTTGCCAAG
>JBLRXB010000153.1:0-5386 GCA_047920915.1 Kiritimatiellia bacterium | reverse complement strand
CTACTTCGGCGACCTGCCCGGGAGTCATCTTCTCGAAATGACTGAAGTCAAACCGCAAACGCTCTGCGGTGATGTTCGAACCCTTCTGGGTGGCATGTGTCCCCAGCGTATCCTGCAATGCCTTGTGCAATAAATGCGTTGCCGTATGCAAACGCGTCGTCATCTCGGAATGATCCGCCAAACCACCCTTGAATGCCTTGTCGGCACTCTTCTTCGAAACCTCTTTGTGCTGCGCAAACGCCTTCTCAAATCCGGCCCGATCAACCGCCAAACCACTTTCAGCACAAATTTCCTCCGTGAACTCAATCGGAAATCCACAAGTGTCATACAATCGGAAGGCCACGCGCCCGGGAAATTGCTTCTGGCCGTGTTCCACCATCTTGCCCAGAACCTTTTCCAATTCGGCCATCCCGCGCGTCAGGGTCTTTTCAAAGCGTTCCTCCTCCTGGCCCAATTCCGTGGTGATCCAGGCCTGTCGCTGACCGAGCTCAGGATAAACATGGCGATAGCCATCAATCACAGGTGCGGATAGCATGGTGAGAGCACCGCTCTCCAAACCCAGCTTGCGGGCATAGCGCACGGCCCTGCGAATCAATCGCCGCAGCACATAACCCTGTCCCAGATTGCCGGGCGATACACCACGATCATCACCAAGAATAAAGACCGCACTGCGCAAATGATCGGCAACCACCCGAAATGCAATCGCCGTCTCTTCGCTCTCGTGCATCGCCTTGCCTGCCGTATCCGAGATCGCCTGAATCACCGGAGCAAACAACTCGGTTTCATAGACCGAACCTTTCCCCTGCAGCATGGCAATCGTACGCTCAACGCCCATGCCTGTATCTACATTGTGCTGTTTGAGCGGTATGTACTGCCCGTCTTCCTGCTTGTTATATTGCATGAATACGTCATTCCATATCTCAAAGTATTTACCGCAGCTGCACCCCGGACGACATTCCGATCCGCAAGCCGGGCGCCCCGTATCAACAAACATCTCGGTATCGGGACCACAAGGCCCGGTTTGCCCGGCAGGTCCCCACCAATTGTCTTTCATCGGTAACGCAAAAATACGACCCTCCGGTATCCCGAGCTTCTTCCAGATGGCAATCGAAGCCTCATCCTTCGGAACATTTGCATCACCGGCAAATACCGTTACCGATAAACGCGCAGGATCAAAACCCAGATATGCCGACGAAGTCAGAAATTGATACGACCAGACAATTGCCTCTTCCTTGAAATAATCCCCCAAAGACCAATTTCCCAGCATCTCGAAAAACGTCAGATGCGAAAGATCACCAACACTATCAATATCACCAGTACGAATACATTTCTGCACATTGCACAAGCGCAAACCAGACGGATGGGCCTCGCCAAGCAAATAAGGCACAAGCGGATGCATTCCTGCGGTTGTAAACAAAACCGTCGGATCATTTTCGGGTATCAACGAACTCCCGGAAATCACCGTGTGACCCTGTGATTGAAAAAAGGACAGGAACATCTGCCGTAACTCATCTGCTTTCATCTAAATCCCTTCTACCATTCCAGATTTTTCATTTGCTGCAACCCGATTCAGCCGCGGTTGTTTCAACTGGCTGCGCGTAGGCAACCGCTTCCCAATCTTTCATTCATGCTCAGCGCACAATAGTAACCATAATGTACATGCCTGGTCAATCCACGCCTTCAACCGGCTTGACGCCAGCTCCAATAGCTTTTACGGTGTGAAAAACATTTTACAGAAAGTGACACCACGATGAATCCATTTTTGGCATACAATGAACTCCCGCGCTATGATAGCGTTACCCCGCAGCTAGCTGAGGAAGCCATCAAACAGTTATTGGCCGAAGCCGAAACAAAACTACCAGCGATCGAAACGGCAGCAAAACCAACGTGGAACGGCTGTATGGCCCCCAGGCTGGAACTGGTCGAGCCGCTCCAGTTCGCATGGTCAATCGTCAGTCACATGCTCAATGCAATGAATACGCCAGTATGGCGCCAAGTACACGAAACCCTGCAGCCACATGTCGTCGCTTTCTTTGCCAGACTGGGCCAAAATCAAGTTCTCTTTACCATGATGCAACAACTGCAAAAGGGATCGACATACAACGAGCTCACACCAGCACAAAAGCGCATTCTCGAGAACGATTTACGCGAAGCCCGACACGCCGGTGCCGCCAGCTCGCCTGATGTTCGCCAGCAATTAATCGCACGATACGAAAAGAACGCATCCGATAGTGCGGCATTTATGAATCATGCGCTTGATGCATCCAAAAAGATCGTCCTAACCTTGGCAACACAAGCCGATATTGCAGGCCTACCACAGACACTACTCGAAACCGCTTCTGATGCGGCCCGCCGTAACGGGCACACGCGCAGCACCCCCTCCGACGGGCCTTGGATCATCACCCATGAAGCACCGCTCTATATTCCGTTTCTCCAATACAGCGAGCGTCGCGATCTGCGCGAGATTCTCTATCGCGCTTATATTACCCGCGCCTCGCAGGGTGACCTTGATAACCAACCAATCTTGGCTAACATTCTGAAACGGCGCCGCCAGATCGCAAACCTGCTCAATACCCCAACTTTTGCGGATCTGACGCTGGAAGGCCGCATGGCGCAATCGGTCAATGCCGTCAAGGTGCTGATCGAACGGATGCGGGCACAGTCCCAACCGGCAGCCTTTAAAGAATATGAAATATTGCAGGACTATGCCCGAAAACATGGACAAACCGAGTCACTTGCAGGCTGGGACATCATGTTCTGGGCCGAACGCCTGCGCAAACAGATGTTTGCCTTCGACAATGAAACCTTGCGGCCATACTTTGCCTTGCCGCATGTTCTCGAAAACCTGTTTCAGACGGTAAAGGATTTGTTCGGTGTCACGATCATAGCCGCCGACGGTAAAGCACCGGTCTGGCATCCTGATGTTCGGTTTTTTGATGTGCAGGATGAGAATCAAACCGTCATTGCGCATCTCTATCTTGACCCCTACAGCCGCCCTGAAAGCAAACGCGGCGGGGCATGGATGGATTCTGTAATCACACGCAAGAGGATGCCAGATGGAGCAATCCGTAACCCAGCCGCACTGATGGTCTGTAACCAATCGCGTCCGACGAAGGATACCCCGAGTCTCATGACGCTTTCGGAGGTTCTGACGCTTTATCATGAATGCGGGCACGCCCTGCAGCATATTCTGACAACGGTTGACGAACCGGCCGCATCCGGCATACATAATGTCGAGTGGGATGCCGTGGAACTGCCGAGCCAATTCATGGAAAACTGGGTGTACCATCGCCCCTTCCTGAAACGCATGTCCCAGCACGTACAATCAGGCAGTCCCCTGCCAGATGCCCTACTCGATCAGGTTATCGCAGCGCGCTGGTTCATGGCAGGCTCCCATATCCTGCGACAGATGTTTTTCTCTGCCATCGACATCGGGTTACATCATGATTATCAACCAGATAGCACCGAGTCACCCAACGATTTCAAACAGCGGATTGCACCGGACTATACGGTTATCCCACCCTTGCCAGAAGACCGGTTCCTGTGCGGATTCTCCCATATCTTCTCCGGCGGTTATGCGGCCGGGTATTATAGCTACGCATGGGCAGACGTCTTGGCAGCCGATACATTTGCCGCATTTCAGGAAGCCGGACTCGACGACCCGCAAGCGCGGACCGAAACCGGCAAACGTTTCCGCAATACCGTTCTTGCACTCGGTGGCAGTCAACACCCGATGGAAATCTTCAAGGCATTTCGCGGCCGCGAGCCCGATCCCGACGCCCTCCTGCGCCGCGCCGGCCTCCTCTAATCCGTACCGTCAACATCATCCAGCACAAACGTTACCCTGCGCGCATCAAAATCGACCTCTTCCACCTTCACGCGGACACTGTCTCCAAGCTTGTAGCGATTCTTGCGATTGATCAATTCAGAACGCCCACGATGAAATCGCAGGAATTCACTCGATAGAGCCGAAACATGTACAAGACCTTGCAACTGCAATTCGAGTAATTCTACAAAAACACCATAATGCGTAACGCTCACAATGACGGCATCATATACCGGACGTTCTTTCTCCTTCTGTTGGTGCTCAAGATAGCGATATTTCATGATCTCGGTCAGATCACGTTCAGCCAGCGCCGCAACCTCCTCCCGCTCGGAAGAATGCCGGGCAATCTCAGCAAGGCGTGCTTTGCTATACCCCTCACCGCCCAGAGCAGAAAGACACTTACCCAGCAACCGATGCGCAACCAAATCCGGGTACCGCCGAATCGGTGAAGTGAAGTGCGCGTAATAATTCTTGGCCAACCCATAATGACCGGTCTCGGTCGAGGAATACAGCGCCCGGTTCATACTCTTTAATACGAGTAAATAAACATGATGCGCCAATGGATCCTCTCGCACACTGCGCAGAAAACTGGCCATATTAGCCTGATTCCGCAAATCGCCAGGCGTATACCCCATGTCCAGAAGCTGCATCGTTAGCGCTTCGATCTTCTCCTCTTTGGGCTCTTCATGAAAACGCGCGATATTGGCGATGTTGCGTGCAGCTAGCTCTGACGCCACAGCCTCGTTTGCAGCAACCATGCATTCTTCCACAAGCTGATGCGAGACATCGTTAATAACCCGGCGGATACCGGTCATCCGACCCGTACCATCCGTCACAATTTCCACTTCCTTCATATCCAGATCGAGCGCATGCGCTGCATAGCGCCGCTGGCGAAATTGCTGCGCCAAGCCATGCAGCTCACATAAGAGATCCCGGATCGCATCCGGGACATCAATTCCTTCTGGATCGCGTTTCTCGATCAGAGCAAATGCCTGCGCGTATGTCAGCCGCAAGGCCGAACGGATGATTGACTTTGCAAACCAACGATCGACGACCTTGCCGGCTGTATCAATCTTAAGCATCACCGAAAACGCCAGCCGATCCTTTCCGGGATTCAAGCTGCAAATACCATTCGAAAGCTGTTCCGGCAACATCGGCAATACGCGATCTGGCAAGTAGACGCTTGTCCCCCGAATATAAGCCTCCCGATCCAAGGCCGACCCCGGCAACACAAAGTGGCTCACGTCCGCAATATGCACCCCGAGAATTCGAAAAGCACCGTCTTTCTGCAACGATAAGGCATCATCAAAATCGCGCGACCGCTCCGGATCTATCGTAACGATTAGATCTTTCCGTAAATCTACGCGCTTGCCAGGCAAAGCCATACGCTCGGCCGTATCCTCCGCTTCGCGCAAAACCGCTTCCGGAAATGCATCCGCCAAGTCATGTTGCCGGATAATCGAGAGCGTATCCACCGAAGGCTCTTCAGCAGGCCCCAGCACTTCTGTGATCTCACCCTCTGGACTCACATGCTTGTTTTCCCAATGCACAAACCGCACC
>JBLRXB010000152.1:0-5438 GCA_047920915.1 Kiritimatiellia bacterium | reverse complement strand
CACGGGAACATGCCGTTCAAGTGCATCCTGCAACGTGCGAACGCTCCAGATAAACATGCCACCATTCCAAAGATAGCGTCCGGTCTGCAAATAACCTTCAGCAGTTGCCCGATCCGGCTTTTCCACAAAGCGCTTGGCGGCACGGAAGACCACGCCATTTTCCGAAACCCCTTGATCGCACTCGATATAGCCGAAGCCTGTAGCCGGATAGTCCGGCTTGATGCCCAACGTGACAATCACCGGTTCGCGCACCGCTTTTTCATAGGCACCGCGCAAAACAGCACGGAAACGACTTCCATCACGCATCACATGGTCAGCCGTGAGCATGGCCAGTACGCCATCCGGACACCGCTTCGCTACAATTGCCCCTGCCAAGGCACAGGCTGCCGCCGTATCACGCCCACAGGGTTCTCCGATAACATTCTCGGCCGGAACCTGTGGAATCGCGGAGCGGCAAGCATCGACTAGCGATGCATTCGTAATCACCAATACCTGCTCCGCAGGAACGAGCTCGGCGACGCGATCGACAGCCTCCGCAAGCATGGGCTTATCGCTGGACAGTGCCAGAACCTGCTTCGGACGCTCCAGCGTACTCATCGGCCAGAAACGTTCCCCGCGCCCCCCCGCTAAAATACATGCATATCTCTTCATATACTCCTCATCGATTCAAATCGTACACCACACCCAACCCCTTGAGCGTCAGATCCGGATCAACCCGGTAATCCAACCCACCATCTTTAAGTACCCAATCGGCAAATCCGCCAGTCGCACAACAAGTGGCATTCTCCATGCCCGGCTGCCTGCGTAAATAATCCGTAATCTCACGGATCATGCCACGGTATCCAATACGCGCCCCAATACGCATGGCCCCTTCCGTGCTTCGCCCGACGCGATCACAGCGCCCACGCGGACTGATCAAGGGCAACAAGGCCGTACGCTCCGCCAGATAATCCGTCATCAACGGCATGCCTGGCGCAATCACACCACCAACATACCGCCCTTTTCCATTGACCACATCAAAAGTAAGTGCCGTACCAAAATCGGCCACAATCGCAGGTGCTCCATATAGTTTTGCAGCCGCACAGGCATTTGCCAATCGATCGGCACCAATGGTTTCAGGATGCGGATAATCAATTCCCACTGCCAGCGTAACGGTGTGCGTAAGTAAAACCGGAAGATACCCGGTGTGTCCCTTGATGAATTTCTCCCAGCGACGATTTACCGTAGGCACAACCGATGCCAGCACGGCACCGTCAAAGGGGTGCTTGGCTTGAAAACGATTTACAAGACGCAACACTTCATCAATCGCATCAATGCCCCCATGCACATGCCCGTGCGCCAAGACATGCAAACCATCAACAACGCCCAGTGTTGTGCTCGTATTTCCCACATCGATTGCCAGACACCTGCTCACAGTAGCTCCATTTCCAGCGTAAGATCAACAGACCGATACGCATGCGTGAGACAACCAAGCGATATGGCATCAACCCCTGTCTCCGCCACCGCCCGCACATTTTCCAGCGTGATGCCCCCGGATGCTTCCGTCACGCACCGTCCCTTGCACAAGGCCGCACATTCACGCATCAACTCCAAGGGCATATTATCCAGCAAGATCTCGTCCGGATTACCCGTAAGAGCATCCACCAACTCTGCGCGGCTTTCCACTTCAATTTCGACCGGGAGATCCGGATGCGCTGCTCGCGCTGCTAATACGGCAGCCCCCAAACCTTGACCACCTTGCCAGAATCGCCGATGGTTGTCCTTGATCATAATCTTGTCGTACAAACCGAACCGATGATTCTGACCGCCACCACATGTAACCGCGTATTTCTCCACGACACGCAACCCCGGGGTCGTCTTACGCGTATCCAGAATCCGTACCGGGAGCGGGGCTACCGCATCCACAAACTGCCTGGTCAGTGTCGCAATACCGCACATCCGCTGCATCAGATTCAAAGCCGTACGCTCAGCCGTCAAGATGGCACGAGCCGATCCCTCCAAGCGCACGAGCACATCACCCGCCGAAGCCTGTTCGCCATCCGAGCCCAGGATCGTGGCCTTCATCTGCGAATCCAATACGCGAAACGCCTCCACGGCTAACCCCACACCAGAAACGATACAATTCTCGCGCGTCTGAATCATTGCTGTCACGCGCTGCCCTGCATCAACCAGAGAAAGCGTCGTCGCATCCCCCGGTCCCTGGTCAGCTTGTAGTTCCCGCGCAATCAACTGCTGCACATCTTCGCGCCCTGCTATATCCCGCATCATTCTGCCCCCGTTTTGAAATCAAATATCTGCCGAAATGTGGCCAGCTATCCTTTTTGCCAGCTGGCCTGCACGTCCACTGGCCCCGACGCATATCCCTGCCCACGCAAGCCAAAAGCAAAGGCATGATCCAACCGATGATAATTCAATCGATGATCCGCAGAATGCACAGAACAGGAAAGCAGATAATTACCGGTTGTTAGTGGCAGGGCTCCCAGCGATAGCGTTATCTTGCCCTGGCCCGCAATGGAAGAAATGGCAAAACCTGCTAACTGCGTGTTGCCACCATGCAGCAAGCGTCCTTCCGTATCACTAATGGCATATCCAAAAACCGGATCCTCAATTGGCATCACAGCATCGTAGTCGATCTCTACCGAAAACCCATCGGCAGCATCAAAAGCATCCGTTGCCTTGCCAGCTTTGTTACGCAGGACAACATCAACCAGCCGCACCTCGCCGGTTCCCCATTCCCGCCGGATCACGCTCGATTCTGTTTGCCGTACCAGCCCCTCATACTGACCAATCATCTCGGCCGGCGAACCACTGCCCATTAGTTTCCCCTTATCCAGCAATACAATCCGGTCACTGATGCGCTGAATCGTTTGTAAATCGTGCGATATAATCAGCATCGTCTTCTGTTCGCGACGAAAGGCTCGCATTTTATCCAGACACTTGCGCTGAAAGGACGAATCCCCCACCGCCAGCACCTCATCAATCAGCAAAATATCCGGATTCACCTCCACGGCAACCGCAAATCCCAAGCGCACATACATTCCCGAAGAGTAATGTTTCACCGGCTGGTCAATAAAAGCATGCAGCCCGGCAAACTCGACAATGGCATCAAAACGCGCATCCATATGTGCGCGCGACATCCCCATAATGGCTCCATAAAGGTACACATTCTCGCGTCCTGTTAAATCAGGATGAAAGCCAGCACCTAGTTCCAGCAACGAGGATATCTGGCCTTGCGTATGAATCGTGCCGCTAGTCGGAAATAACGTCCCCGTCAGCAGTGCCAGCAGCGTGCTCTTGCCGGCACCATTCGCCCCGATTATCCCCAATGTCTCCCCCCTGCGAACCGTAAAACTCACATCATCCAACGCCTTGAATTGACGCTTTTTGTGACGTCCCGTCACCTTTTCCAGCACGCGTGCTTTCAGGCTGCCCGCTCCACCACTCAAGGTAAAGGTCTTGGTAACCGCCTCAACCGCAATGACAACTTCTGGTTCCTGCTCAGCCATTACAACACATCTCCAAATGCCCGCTGGGCCTTTTGAAACACAACGTAGCCGATCGCGAACACAACCAGACATACCGCAACCGACACCGACAGCCACCATCCGGGGCTGACCGCGATATCAGGCATCTTGGCCCCCATCATCACCGTCCTGTATGCATATAGGATACCAGCCATCGGATTCAAAAAAGGCAACCACCCGAATCCTTCCGGCATAAATGCCAATTGCATCTCGATGGGATAAAAAACCGGCGAGAGGAAAAACCAGGCCAGCGTCCCGATGCCAAGAATATGCTCCGTATCACGCATAAAAACATTCGATGTCGAAAGAATACAGGCCAAGCCTAGACACAACAACACCTGACACAACAAGACCACCGGTATCAGATAAAAGCCTTGCATCGGCATCCCGCTAAAAAGCAGATACACGATGAGAACCAACAATGTCAGAAGAAAATTCACCAGATTCGCCAACACCATCGAGATTGGCAAAATAAGGCGCGGGAAGGCGGTCTTCTTCACGAGGTTCGCATTCCCCAAGATAACCTGTAGCGAATCATTCAAGCACATTCCCAGGAATTGCCAGATGACAATCCCGCTAACAAGAAACGCGAGATAATGCGGTCGCCCCTCGTTAAAACGCAGAATCTTAGCAAAAAGGCCGTAAATCACAATCAAGAGTGCCGGACTCAATAGAGACCAGAAAAAACCCAGCATCGAGCCCTTATAACGGATCTTCAAATTCCGGATTATCAGGATTCCCAGTAATTCCCGCCGCGTCCAAATTGTCTGAATTGTATCTCGCATCCCCACTCCTTGGTAAGTCAATCAGGATGCCCGAGATACCCCCACCATTCAAGCAAACAAAGCAATGCTACGCGCGGGATTGTCCCATCAGGGCTTCGATCTCATCGATTTCGAAGGGTGCGGCACCCGTCAAACGCTCGACACCATCTGCGGTAACGACGACCGTATCCTCGACGCGGATATATTCATGCGTCTCCTTGACCCAGATCATCGGGTCCAGTGCACAAACAAACCCCTCGCACAGCGGCGTCGTTTTCCAGCTCCTGTCAATCGCATCATGCACACTCAATCCAACACCATGATTCAGATACCCTACGCCAACCGATTGCATCTGCTCGATATACGGGCGCATGCCACGTAACGTCCCCTCGGGCTTGTCGCATAGATCGAGCATTTGACGCACCGCCTCATCATAAATATCCTGTACCAGAACCCCTGGCCTGATCAGACTGAGCAAGACCTTGTGATACTGCACAATCATCCCATAAATCTTGCGATGCCAATCACTGAACACGCCGTTTACCGGGAACATACGGGCAATATCGCTGGAGTAATGCCGTAAGTCCGGCCCACAATCCAGCAACACGATCTCATCATCCTGAATCGTGGCATTGTTGAAATGATAGTGTCCGTTCCAGGTGCGCGTGCCGGCAGCAGCGATCACGCCGTACCCGAGCCCGCAATGACCCTGCTCGCGAAATACATACTCAACCACAGCCTGTAGACTTATCGACCCCGGGATAACAATGCCGCGCATTGTGAAACAGCAATTCTTATGTTGGCTACGGGACAACCGGAAGGTTGAACTACATACGGCGTTTACCGGGTTTTGCGCTTTTGTAGTACAGGCGTTAGTCTGCCCCGTTCAACGTTTGTCTCCATAATAAGGATTAACTGTTGTGAACTTGCTTCAAGCGTTTCTTTGGACTAACGTGATGCATCGTAGCACGAGCAGCAAAGACTACCGTTTTGTGACAGCAACCAAGGTGACATAGTATGAAAAAGATATATTTATGCGGCCCGATTATGGATGAGCAGGAGGGCTTCGCTGCCGAATGGCGCCAAATAGCCCATCAACGCCTCGACCAACAATTCATCTTGCTGGACCCCATGCGCCGGAACTTCAAGG
>JBLRXB010000151.1:0-5445 GCA_047920915.1 Kiritimatiellia bacterium | reverse complement strand
TTCCGGTTGGCGGTTTGGGGCGGCTTTGCCGGTTGCTGGCAGTGATGGAAACATTTAACCAGGTTCGCATCGATCCTCCGCAGGATGGGCAGCTTTATTATCGTGCATTTGTCCCTGCGCCGCAGTGGCGGACACCAGAAGGTCGCCCGGTGCAGCCGTGGGAATTGCATCTGGATCTGGCCGAAGATGCGGTTTCTGCCAAATTGCTCTTGCATGAGCGTATCGAGCCGAGTGAGGCTGATGATGCTGGCGGTTTTCGCCAGATTACGCACAATGTTGGTGCACCATCGGAATTGCAAACGGCCCTCATTGCGGATGCTGTTATGCGGGAGGCACAGGGGCGGATGCAGCTTCCGGCTGTTATGCTGGTTTTTGCGGATGCGGCGCTTGATTACGGCAGGCTCATGGAATATGTTCAACCCATTCTGGAAACACATGGCACGGTATATATTTTTGCCGAGGAAGAGGAGAAAGAGTAATGCAGGATTTTACGACTCGTAAGGGTGATGGATTTTTGTTGCGCAAGGGGCATGAACAAATCTGGATTACCCCCTGGGGAAAGAATGCGCTGCGGGTACGTATTACGCGGGAAGCCCAATTTCTTGACTTACCCAATGGTTTGCTTGATCAGCCGCTGGTGGGGCCTTGTGCAGGTGATGTCCAGTTTGAGGCAAGCAAAAGTGCTGTGAAACTGACGAATGGAAACATCACGGTTGCGGTCAGTGGGCCACAGGCTACCATTACATATACGCGAACTTCTGATGGTTCCGACGTTTTGAAAGAGCGTTTGAAAACGACATCGGAGCATTATGCACGTATTTTTTCGGCAGAGGGTTCTACGTGGCATATTGAACAACGTTTTTTTGCTGATGATGACGAGAAGCTTTACGGGATGGGACAGCGCCAACATGGCTATTTGAACCAGAAGGGGTGCGTGCTGGATTTGATGCATCGCAATACCGAAGTGTCGATTCCGTTCATGGTTTCCAGCAAGGGGTATGGTTTTTTATGGAACCATCCTGGGCTGGGACGTGCCGATCTTGCACGCAATGAGATGCGCTGGGTAGCAGACGCTGCACATCAGGTTGATTACTATATTGTGGTGGAAGATGCTCCAGCCACGATTTTACAGCGGTATGCCGAAGTAACCGGTTTTCCTTCGGAATTTCCGGAGTGGGCGGCTGGTTTCTGGCAGTGCAAATTGCGCTACAAGACGCAGGACGAATTACTGACGGTTGCGCGCGAGTATCACCGGCGTAAGTTACCGGTTTCAGTCATGGTGATCGATTTTCATCACTGGTCGAAGATGGGTGACTGGTCTTTTGATCCCGCTTGCTGGCCGGATCCGGCTGCGATGGTGCGCGAGCTTAAAAACATGGGTATGGAATGCATGATTTCGGTTTGGCCTACGGTGGATTGGTCATGCTCCAACTTCAAACACATGCAGGATCATGGTTTACTGTTGCGCAATGAGCGTGGTATGCCGATGCAGAACGGCGCCAATGTCCAGTCGTTTTACGATGCAACGAATCCTGAAGCGCGCACGTTTCTTTGGGATCAGATCAAGAAGGGGTATGTCGAGCACGGCATCAAATTGTTCTGGTTGGATACGATGGAGCCGGAATTGGTTCCATTGGAGTTCGACAATACGCGGTACTATCTGGGCAATGGCAAGGAGGTGACGGGCTTGTATCCGCGTTGCCACCAGCAGGCTTTCTACGAAGGGTTGCGGGCGGAAGGTGAGGCGGCACCCTTGACGCTGGGACGATCGGCCTGGGTTGGTAGCCAACAGTATGGTTCTGCGGTCTGGTCGGCGGATATCCCTTCGACGTGGGATTCCCTGCGTCGACAGGTCGCTGGTGGATTGAATATTGCGTTAAGTGGTATCCCGTATTGGACGACCGATATTGGTGGTTTCCATGGGGGGGATATCGATGATCCGGGATTCCGGGAGCTGTTGATCCGTTGGTTCCAGTATGGCGTTTTTTGTCCGATCATGCGTGTGCATGGCGTGCGGCGGCAGTCATCGCGTCCGCCGGAGGATCCGGGCAAGGCGGATCCGAATCATCCGGGGGTGCCGAATGAAGTCTGGTCGTATGGGGAAGATGCGTGCGAGGTGCTGAGTGAGCAGATTCGCATACGGGATCGGTTGAAGCCTTATATCATGGCGCAGGCAGCTGTTGCGCAAGCGACGGGACTGCCGCCTATGCGTCCGTTGTTTGTTGATTTTGCGGCAGATGTGGAGGCATGGGATGTAGAGGACCAATTTATGTTCGGGCCGGATATTCTCGTGGCACCCGTACTGGCGGCAGGCATGTCGTCACGACCAGTTTACTTGCCAAAAGGTACCCGCTGGCGTAATGCCTGGACGGGGGCGATGCAGGAGGGTGGGGCAACGGTTACCGTTGCTACACCGATTGAGCAGATTCCCGTGTTTATCCGTGAAGGTAGCGATCTGCCACTTCGTGGCTAGTTCAAAAGCCGTGATGGAACCGGGCGCCAGATCATTTTTTGCCAGATTTGCGGATGACGATGTATGGACCGTAAACGCCTGGTCCGTTGCGATGTTGCGTTTATTGTTAGAAAGCAGATTGCCCGGCATTTTGCTGGGTGTTGTTTCTGCTATCTATCTGGCACTGCTCCATTTTGGCGTTGTTATTTATCGGTGTCCTTTGCAAACAAATACGGGATTGTTCTGTGCCGGGTGCGGTCTTTCGACGGCCCTCCTTGCGATGTTTCGCGGGCAATTTGCGGTCATGTGGATACAGCATCCGTTTGCCCCGTATTTTGTCTTGCTGGGCGCAGTCGTTTTTCTGGCTGGTGTGCTGCCGGAAATACCGCGAAAAATCTGGATTCTTTTTGTGCTTAGGATGGAATATAGGACTCGACTTCATGCCGTTGTCTTGATTAGTTTTGCTGCGTTCGGGGCTGTGCGACTGTTTATCTCATGCGTTGGGAGTGCATCGATATGGATTGGTATTATGCTGTAGGTGGCCAGCAATTTGGCCCTGTTGAAGAGTCCGAGTTGTTTCGTTTGGCCAAGGAGGGGCGGATCAAACCCGATGATCTGATCTGGAATCAAGATATGGGGGATACTTGGGCTGCAGCTTCATCGCTAACAGGCCTCTTTGCGCAGTCCGATCGTGTGACTCCGCCGGTGAACGTTCCGTCCGTGGTTCCACCCGCCGGGGGAACAGGCACGACAGCGAATGCCGATTTGATGTCGCAGGCTAAAGAGCTGCTAGCCGGAAACTGGGCATCGCGATCGGTGCATTTTTGATTTATTTTGTTATCACGGGTGGTCTCTCCGCTCTGCCGTATGTTGGATTTGTTGCGACACTGATTGTTGAGGGTCCATTAAAAATCGGCTTTCGTTTGGTGTATTTGACGATTGTGCGACGTGTACAGAATCCAGATATCAACCAGCTTTTTAAAGGATTCAATTGTGCCTGGACGGGGATCGTTGCCTACATCCTTACAAGCTTGTACGTTTTACTATGGGCGCTGCTTTTGATTGTCCCCGGAATCATGGCTGCTTTTTCGTACGCGATGGTTTTTTATATTATTGCCGATGATCCGACTATAAAAGCAAGTGAGGCTATCGCCAAGAGCAAGCAGATGATGTATGGGCGACGCATGAAGTATTTTTGTCTTTCCTGCCGGTTTATCGGGTGGATTTTATTGGGTGTCTTTACTTGCGGCATTGGATTTCTTTACGTTACACCGTACATGAATGCAGCCATGGCGCTTTTTTTATGAAGACATTCGCGACGCACCGCTGCTTCAGGGGTGATGTTGCTATTGCGTCCTGCTCTTGCATTTGTTTTGCGCAAAATCGGATTGGCGTTTGCATCGCCAATCTGATTGGGGTAGAGTGCGGTTTCATTTTTTACGGAGAGGAGTTATGATTATGTCGCAAGAATTATGTCCTGTTTTGGTTGATGGGGAGTGGCGTGCGGCTGTTGCATTTGGTTCATTTTTGGCAGAGGATCCTGCCACGGGTACGCCGCTTGATGTGCAGTATCCGAAAAGCGAATGGTCGGATGTGGAGGCGGTAATCGCGGCAGCGGCTAAGGCAGCGGAAATCATGCAGGAGATGCCCGCGCAAACGATTGCCGACTTTCTCAACGCCTATGCGGATGATATCGAGGCTCATGCCGTCGCGATCAGCGAGCAGGCCGCGCTAGAGACGGGGTATCCCGTTAAGCCAAGGCTGCAAGATGTGGAGCTGCCGCGTACGACGGGGCAGTTGCGGCAGGCCGCCATGGCGGCGGGGGATGCTTCCTGGCGTTTGCCGACGATTGACGCGGCCAACAAGATCGCCTCCATTCTCGAACCGGTCGGCCCCGTGGTTGTGTTTGGCCCGAATAATTTCCCCTTGGCCTTTAATGGTATTGCTGGTGGTGACTTCGCGGCGGCAATTGCGGCGGGAAATCCTGTGATTGCCAAGGCGCATTCCAGTCATCCTGGCACCTGTAAGTTGCTGGCGGAGTGTGCGCTGCGTGCGGCACAAAAGACCGGAATGCCTGCAGGTGCCGTCCAGATGATATTCGGGATTAGTCGTGCAGATGGCGAAAAGCTTGTGCGTGATGGACGGATTGGTGCGGTGGCCTTTACCGGATCACGCACGGCCGGCATGGCTCTCAAGGCATCGGCTGATGCGGTGGGCAAGCCAATCTATCTTGAGATGTCTAGTGTTAACCCGGTTGTGATTCTGCCGGGTGCATTGGCTGAGCGAAGCGCGGATATTGCCGGGGAGCTTGTGACCAGTGCCCTGATGGGTACGGGGCAGTTTTGCACGAATCCGGGGTTGATTTTTCTGGTGGCGGGTGAGGCGACGGAAGGATTTCTGGCGGAGCTGGCCGAGAAGTATACCGCGCAACCCTGTGGGACATTACTCAGTAAGGGGACGCAACAAGGGTTGGTCGAAGGTATCGAGGCGCTCGTTGCGGGCGGTGCTGAGGTGGTCTGTGGGGGGCGTCCGGCTGCGCGTCCGGGGTATGCCTGGTCGAATACATTGCTCCGGGTAGATGGTAAGCATTTTCTAGCTGATCCTGAGAAATTGCAGACAGAAGCATTCGGGAATGCAACGCTTGTGGTCATCGCCGAAAGTCTGGAACAATTGCCATCCTTGATTTGTGGCTGCGAAGGGAATTTGACTGGTTGTATTTATTCGGCGTTGGATGGGCGCGATGATGCGGCATATGCCCCCGTAGCTAGATTGTTGCGAGCACGCGTCGGACGGTTGCTGAATGACAAGATGCCCACGGGCGTGGCGGTTAGTCCGGCCATGTGCCATGGTGGACCCTTCCCGGCGACCGGGCATCCGCATTTCACGGCGGTGGGCATTCCTGCGGCTTGCCGTCGGTTTACGCGGTTGGCGTGCTACGATAATGTCAGGCCGGATCGGTTGCCGGTAGCATTGCGATCATGATAGAGGAAAAA
>JBLRXB010000150.1:0-5469 GCA_047920915.1 Kiritimatiellia bacterium | reverse complement strand
GCCGACCACGACACCGTACTGAATTTCATTCGTCATACGCGTACCTCAACCGGCCTGCGCGTCTGCGCTCGCCTGAGCCAGAAGGATTACCCTACGGGCATCAAGATCTCCGATGAGCAAATGCAACAGGTCAACATCCGCCGGCATACCTCACGATATCAGTGGAACTACTCGATATCGCCATCGTAAAATGGGAAGTTATTTATGAGCGAGTCCTTAGCCGGTGGCACGAATATCGGGGGTAACCGCAAACCCCGTTAACCCCGCAACATCCAACGTCGCGAAAAGATCGTCCTCGGTCTCGGCACGACGAATCTGCACAAGCTCCCCGTCTTCGCGCAAAAGCAACTCCGCACAACGGAGCTTCCCATTGTAATTGAAGCCCATCGAGTGACCATGCGCACCGGCATCATGAATCACAACCCAGTCGCCAGGCTCGAGTACCGGCAACATACGATCGATCGCAAACTTATCGTTATTCTCGCAAAGCGAACCGGTCACATCACACATTTGATCACAAGGCAAATGCTCTTTCCCAGGAACCGTGATGTGATGATAGGCCCCGTACATACCCGGACGCATCAAATTGGCCATACAAGCATCCAGGCCAACATAATGCTTGTACGTATCCTTGATGTGGCGAACCCGCGAAACCAAATAGCCATAGGGCCCCGTAATCATCCGTCCGCACTCCAGCGCCAGCGAAACAGGGTCCAAACCATTCGCCACGATAATTTCCCGGTAAACCTGTTCGATACCACGCCCAACGGCAGCAAGATCAACGGCCTCCTGCGCGGGACGATAAGGGATCCCGATACCCCCACCGAGATTCACGAAGGAAATCTTGATCCCGACCTTCTGATGCACCTCAACGGCTAATGCAAAGAGCATGCGGGCCGTCTCCACAAAATAATCAGCGCTCAACTCATTCGAGGCAACCATCGTGTGCAACCCGAACCGCTTGACCCCCAAGTCCCGCACTTGTTCGTAGCCCGCGATAATCTGCTCACGCGTAAACCCATACTTGGCTTCCTCAGGATGACCGATAATCGTGTTTCCCTCCCGCAGGGCACCGGGGTTGTAGCGAAAACAGATCGTCTCCGGCATCGCCCCTAAGGCCTTTTCGACAAAGGAAATGTGCGTGATATCATCGAGATTCAGGATCGCCCCCAAAGACTGCGCCTGCTGATACTCATACGCCGGCGTATCATTCGACGTAAAGATAATGTCATCCCCCTTCAAACCAACCAACGCTGAAAGACGTAACTCCGGACCACTGCTGCAATCCGCACCGAGACCCTCTGCGGCCAGAACTTTCATGATGTACGGATTGGGCGTCGCCTTTACGGCAAAATACTCCCGAAACCCGGGATTCCACGAGAAAGCAGCCAGTAGGTTGCGAACATTTTGCCGCAGCGCCCTCTCATCATAAACATAAAAGGGCGTCGGATACGTTTGCCCGATTTGCGCCAGCTGCTCTTTTGTCAAAGGACATCGTTTCTCACTCATAGCTACCATTTCTTTCCAATGAAATATTAGAACGTTACCAAGCCGGATTCACGCAAACTACAAAAGTTCCTATTGTTCGCCTGACCGTGCCCCAGAATTACATGATCCAGTACTTTTATATCAATCACCTTCCCCGCATCAATCAATTGTTGCGTGATCCGCAAATCTTCCGCCGAGGGTGCCGGGTCCCCACTGGGGTGATTATGTGCCAACACGATATTGCCAGCCGCATTACGGATCGCCTCCCGGAAAACCTCGCGTGGGTGCACCAGACTCGCATCCAGAATGCCGGACGTTACATCAATCGGCTCGCACTTGAGTCGATTCTTGCGGTCCAGAATCAGCACCCAGAATTTTTCCCTTTCAAGTGCAGATGTCCGCCCCTGCATGAGTGCATAAACATCCTCTGGACGGCTCAAGCGCGGACGATCCACCTGTTCCTCCGCTCGGATATGATGCGCCAATACAAACGCAGCCTTCAGTATCTGTGCCTTGGTCTTGCTGATCCCCTTTACTGAACATAATTCAGAAACCGTCACCGCTGACAGATGCAGTAAGGATCCATACTTGCGTAAAAGCGTGCGCGCAAGTTCCACGGCATTCACTCCTTTAAACCCCGTTCGCAAAAGTAATGCGAGCAATACGTCCGGAGGGGCATGCTCCACGCCGACCCGCTCCGCATATTCACGGGGACGGCTTTTGGGCGGCAAATCCTGGATCCGGCACCCCGTTCCCTCGGGAACATAGCCAGGCTCTGCCAAACGTGGTTTACTGCTCTCTGATTTGTACGGGTCCATGTTTCCTCCAAATCTGGTCAATCTCCGAGGCAATCTGCGCAACATCAAAGTCGGCATCCGGTGTAACCCATTCCACATGCGCCTGATGCCGGAACCATGTTCGCTGACGCTTGGCCAGACGATTGGTGCGAATAATCGTACGTTCCTGCGCTTGTTTATCGTCCAGCTCGCCATCTAGTACCGCAAACGCCTCGCGGTAGCCAATGGCCTGACAGGCCGTGCTGGAAAGGGTAGGATAGTCTTGCCGCAACCTCTGAGCCTCTGCCAATAAACCATCCTGATACATTTTCTCGACGCGCTGCGCGATGCGCTGCCGCAGTTGCATGCCCTCCGGCATCAGCCCCGCAAAAGGAATATCACCCTGACCACCCCGTCGCCAGGTTTGCGGCGACTCTTTCGCACCGCGAACCTGCGCGGCTTGCTCTATTGCCCGGATCAATCGCCGCGGATTCAACGGATCCGCCAGCCGCTCCAAGGCGACAGGATTCAGCGCCCGCAGAACCTCCTGCAAACCATCCACGCCCCGCTCGGCAAATATCAGCTCCCAGCGTTCCCGATCAAGGGGCGGAGCGGCGGTATCCAATCCCTCGATCAGAGCCTTGACATACAGACCACTGCCACCGACCACCAGTAGCGGCATTTCCGGCGGTAAAGCAGCAACCTGCGCGCGTACAAGCTGCACATATTGCCACACATCAAAATCTTCATCCGGTCGCACGAGGTCCAAACCCAAATAAGGGACACGACCCCGTTCACTGATCGCCGGCTTCGCCGTCCCGATATCCATGCCGGAATATACGAGCATGGAATCAGCCGATAAGATTGCCCCATGCATCCGCTCAGCCAAATATTGTCCAACCGTAGATTTTCCAGATGCGGTTGGCCCCACTACTACAAATGCCCTGCGGCCCCGCATCTTATTCTCCCGCTCCGGATGGCCCCGATCGATCCTCCGCGCGCGCAACAAGATATTGCGAGATCAAAACCATACCGACACCGATGCAGATCGCACTATCCGCAATATTAAATGCCGGGAAATGACGTCCGCCCCAGTGAAAGTCCAGGAAATCAACTACGTACCGAAGACGAATCCGATCAATCAGATTCCCGACAATACCACCGGCCAGCAACCCGAAGGCCATCCGATCCAGCAGGCAATTCCGGAAAAAAGCACGCTGCCAGATAACCAATGCAAACAAAACCAGCAGCGATAACCCGGCCAACCAGTAATGCCCCCCCGCAAACATACCCCACGCTGCACCGGTATTCTGTATATAACGAAGATCGAACAGACCTGCTACAACCACGCGATTTTCGAACAGATCAAAATGCCCGCGCACGAGCGACTTGGTCCATTGATCAAATACCGTTACAACTATTGCCAGGATCAAGGGAAGCACGCCGAGGCTCCATTTAATAGTAGCGATGGTCCGTTAGATTCGGGATTAGCTCAATCTTGGACTGGCACGCTACACAACGCCGCGCGAATGGCAAGGCCTTTAAACGTGGCGTGGGAATAATACATCCGCAGTCTTCACAAACACCATACGTCTTTTCGCGAATGCGATCCAATGCCTCGTCAATCTCAAAAATCGAATCCCCCTCGCCCGCCGCCAACTTGAGCGCCAGTTGCCGCTCAAAGGCATCCGTCCCATCCTCTTCAGGATTCACCTCATCCGAACGCGTCAACGATGCACCGCGCAAATAAGCGATTTGCCGCAGCAACTCGGCACGAATCCGGAGCAGCATGTCTTCAAACTCGACTAACTGCTTGTCCGTAAGTCGCCGCGCAACGCTCTTCTTGGGCTTGGCTTGCGTCGTAGCAAGACGGGCTTGTTTCGCCCGTGCCGCCGCTTTACGTGCCGCCACACCACGAAAAATCGCTTCGTGATCCGTGTGGGAAAAAGGCGACTTGACCGCAGGCTTTTCCTTCTCCTTGCCACGCCGACTCGTTCCCGCGGACCGTACCGCAACGGCAGATGCTACGGGCTGTGCTTTTTTCCTGGATGGCTTTTTCGAAACAACTGATGATGGCGTGCCAGCTACCTTGCGCCCGGAGGAAACGGCAGCCTTGACAGAAGTCGTCCTGACCGGTTTGGATTTCGTGGCGGCAACCGGTTTGCTTTTGGCGGCAACCTTCTGCTTTGAAGCAACACCAGCTTTCTTTGCAGGCTTCGCCTTTGTAACACCCGCCGACTTTGCCTGCTTTTTCTTGCTGTTGCCTGCCGGTGCCGCAATCTTCTTGCCAGAGGCCTTCGAAGATGCAGCAACCGCGGGCTTTTTACTGCTCACGGTTGACTTGCCCTTCACCGCGGCCTTACGCTTCGCAGCAGGCGTCCCTGTCACGGTTGCTTTCGTCTTTACAGCCGCCTTGGACTTAACACGGCCCGTTGAAGCAACCGCGGCCTTGGCGACGACCTTGCTTTGACGGGACGATTTGCGGACAACCTTTTTCTCTTTGCTTCTCGATGCCATTCTAACACCCCTGACTAAATTAAAACGAAACGCGGTTAATATCACGGTTCGTCTTAGATGTCAAACAAACAGATACAAAAAAAAGCCCCGTCTTGATCGAAATCAAAACGGGGCTTCAAAAAAAATCCCGGCAACGTGCTACTCTCCCACAACCGAGTGCTGCAGTACCATTGCCGCTGAGGCTCTTCACTTCCGTGTTCGGGATGGGAACGGGTGTTGCTTCCTCGCTATGGTCACCGGGAAAAATCGTACAAGTCATTCAAAAGAATGACTCCTGTATAGAGAACTGCAAAACAACTTCATAAAGAGAGAAAAGAAAAAGGTCAAGCCGCACGGCGGATTAGTACTGGTCAGCTCACGTCTTTAGATATACACGCGTACACTTCCAGCCTATCAAGGTCGTAGTCTTCAACCTGCCTTTAGAGGGCCGAAGCCCTGGGAGATCTAGTCTTGGAGGAGGCTTGGCGCTTAGATGCTTTCAGCGCTTATCCGTTCCGTACATAGCTACCCTGCTATGCCGCTGGCGCGACAACAGGAACACCAGAGGTACGTCATTCCCGGTCCTCTCGTACTAGGGAATGTTCTCCTCAAATCTCCAACGCCCACAGTGGATAAGGACCGAACTGTCTCACGACGTTCTGAACCCAGCTCGCGTACCGCTTTAATTGGCGAACAGCCAAACCCTTGG
>JBLRXB010000149.1:0-5471 GCA_047920915.1 Kiritimatiellia bacterium | reverse complement strand
CGGGTGATGTCGGCGGGGGAGCAGGCGGGCTGTGCGCTGAAGCGGGTGGCGATTATGCCGGATCATATGCATGTGGCGTTGCGAGGGAATCCGAAGCTTTCGCCACAGGCGATTGCCTTGGGCTTTCAGAATGCGGCGGCAGAGGCGGCTGGGTGCCGGTTGTGGGAAGATCAGTTTTATGTGGGGACGTTCGGGGAGTATGATAAAGGGGCGGTGAGGCGGTTGGCGGGTTGACTCAACGTTTGCCTCTACCGACCAAGGTCGGCAGGCGGCGGGTTGGCGGTTGAAGAGAAGGGGAAGTTGTGCAGAAGATGGCTTTGGGGGGAATCTTTCAGGCGGCGGTGTTGCTTGTTGTGCTGCTGATGTTGCTGTTTGCACTGGGGCGCGGCGTTGAGGGACGAATGTTGCAATTCGCTCTTCGTGTTGGTGTTGTGGTTGTGGCGTTGCTGGGGTGGTTCAAGACGCAGTCGATGATCGGTGCTCGTGTTTGTGAGGGCGGGATTGGCGATGCGCTACACGATTGGACGGAGCCTTGGAACGACTGGTTGCAGGCACGTCCTGTGGTTGCCAATTGGGTCTTGCGCATCAGCTCTCTTTTTATCGATATTTTTGGAATATTTCTTTTAGCGGCAGGGGTATTCGGCGCGAGTCTGCGCCCATTTATCGGGTTGTTGATGCTGTTCATATTCCGGCAGATGTGTCAGGGGTTGTGTGCATTGCCGCCCCCGCCGAAAATGATCTGGCGGCATCCCGGATGCCCTTCCTTGCTTGTGACCTATGGTGTCTCTAGTGACTTTTTCATATCCGGTCACACCGCGGTGGCCGTGCTTGGTGCCATAGAAATGGCGCGTATATTGCCATGGTGGGTAGGGTTGCTGGCCGGGGTTATTGCGGCAGGAGAGGCGATCATGGTGATTGTGCTGCGGGCCCATTATACGATGGATGTATTGGGGGCACTGGTTGCGGCCTGGTGCGCGGCGGAGCTGGCCTTGCGACTGAGTATCTTTTTCGGGATCTGATTTGCCAGCGGTCACGTTGCTGTTTGAATTCCGGTTGATTCGTGTAGGTTGTGTATACAAAAAGACCACGGTATAAGAACCGTGGGTCTGTAAAGATATCGCGTCTTATGCTTGGCAGGTTACAACACGTGTTTTGGCCCACTGATCACCAAGCCGCTGTCCATCTTTATTGTTGGATAGCACGATGAGCTCAACAATAAAGAAGAAGGGGATGTAGAGTACGATATTGCGTATGATGCAAGGCCCCCAGTTGTTGGTGAGTGGTTGGCCGGTGGTTGCGTCAACGGCCCTGAGTTTCAAGGCCTTCTTGCCGAGGCTCTGTCCGTCCAGGAATGGGAGGGCATCCCGTGTGAGAAAGTAGGCCATTCCGACGAGTCCGCCGACGATTGGTACGATCGCACATGCCCCTGCGATGAGCCCGTCAATTAATACGGCAGCGATACGATTTCCCATTGATGCATCCTGCTGTGCAACTGCTGTTTCCGGTGGCGGAATCGTTGTGTTTTCGGGTTCGGTTCCAATAGTTTCTTCGTTCATGATGTAGCCCCTTTCTGCCTGTTGTTTCCACTTGCCCCTGTGGCTTGTTCAAATGCAATCATGCTTTGATGGAAAGTTCAAACATAAACGACCAGAACTGTATCGCGGAATCGCCGTGGTGGCAAAATGTGAGGCATATCAGAGCAGGCGTTGTGAGTCTGGACCTGAAATGCGATCGACGTAGTGTTGGATTTTGAATTTGCGTTCGAGGCCGGATGCGGCCATGTAGCGCACGGTGCCAAATATATCGCGTTCAGTCCAGGGTCGGTCGTGTTTGCCGAAGCACCAGGCTATGCCGGTGTAGCCATTGGGATCGCGTCCATCGATTTCGTAGCGGTCGTTCATTTCGATGAGAATGCTGAAGGCCTCTTCGGGGGAACGGGTCCACTCGATCACTTTCTTGCCCCAGTACATGCGCATGTAGTTATGCATCTTGCCTTGCTGCACCATTTCTGTCTGGGCGGCATTCCAGTAGGGATCATGCGTTTGGGCTGTTTCCATTTGCGCGCGGGTATAGACGGTGGCGCGCTTATCGCAGGCATGCTTGGCTAGTGTTTTGCGGGCCCATTCGGGGATGGCCGTTTGGTATTGATCGTAGCCCGTGTTGAAGTAGACAAAATTCATGCTGAGTTCGCGTCGTATGATGAGCTCTTCCAGATAGCTCGCAATGGCTTCTGCGGGAGTGCCGCTCGCGCGGATCTGTCGGGCAATGTCGAGGGGGCTGATCTGCCCGAAGTGCAGATAGGGGCTCATATTGGAGCACAGGTTGTTGGCGGGGTCGTTGCGTTCGGTGTGATACATAGACAACCCCTGCCGTATAAATGCCGCTAGTTGGCGGTTTGCTGCTTGCTGTCCGCCCTTGAAGCCGGGGGCAGGTGCAACGCGCTGATCTACAGCTAATTCGTGGACACTGGTGGGTAACGCAAAATCGGATTTTGGTACGTGCTGTAGCGGTTGTGTCGCATGCGGTTTTGACGGGGGGGGTACTTCGAGAAAGCGGTCCCAGAGTCGATGGATTTTGGGGCGAATGGTGCGGGCAGCGTATTCTTCCTTGTCGGAAACCAGTTTGATGGGCACGACCACATCGGTTTCAATGGCACTGAAGGGGCATTCGATGTTTTGTGCAATCTGTTTGCGCCAGGCGCGCTGGATGCGCAGGTATCCGATGTCTCCGACGAGTAGTGCCGCATCGCGGGCCAGTTCTGTAATTACATCCGGGGGATTCCCGAGGCGCATTACGAAAGCGATACTGCTGTCTAGCAGTTCTTTTTCTACATCGGCAAGGCCTTCCAGCATGAACTGGTAATGGCGGGCATTGGCGCCGGGGTAGTTGGGGGTCAGGGCAAAGGCAACGAGCAGGGGAAGTTGGCAGGCGTGAGCCGCTGCGCGTGCCCAATCCAGAGCAAGATTGTCGCGCGTGCGCTGGGCTTGTTGCATCCAGTACAGAACATAGCGTTTGCCGGGGAGGGGGGGGCCGGCGCGATAGATCCAGAGGCGGTTGTTTTCCATGGCGGGTAGTCTAGGTGTCGCTTTGCAGCTTGGCAAGTTGGTAATCGGAGATTGCAAGGCGGGCTGGAAAACGTTTTTATGTTTGCTGGTGTGTTCCGGTATGTGGGGTGTGCGGATATGGCTGAGGTTTCGTCCATGCGCAAAGCGTTAAAACAGTTGGAATACAATATTCTAGTGGGGATGCTGCTGGCGGCGGCTTTCTCGCTTGTGTTTGTCTGGCAGGGGCGTCCACCTGAAGAGGCGGTGCTGGAACCGCAGATCTACTTCAGCGACTGGCTGAGTGACATGGCACCGCTGGAGGATTGGTGGCATGTTGCGGGGACCCATGTCGGGATTGTGACATGGTTGCAGCGGGTATTTGCGCGTGAGGGGGTGCCGGGAGAGCTGGTTTGGCTCGCTGCTGTGGAGTCGGGGTTTGATCCTGCCGCGACGAGTAAGCGGGGTGCGGTTGGCCTTTTTCAGCTCATGCCGGATACTGCGCAAAGGTATGGTCTGCGTGTACGCAATCCCGATGAACGTCTACAGCCCATGCGAAATGCGCAAGCTGCTGCACGTTACCTGTCAGATTTGTATGGTCGTTTCGGAGACTGGTCACTGGTTTTGGCGGCCTACAATGCGGGGGAAAACCGTGTTGCGCGTTTGACACGGATGCGTGGAATGGATTATGAATCGATAGCTGCATGGTTGCCATCGGAGACACGCTCGTTTGTGCCGCGCGTGCGGGCCGTGTTGGAATATCAAGAGTCGCGCAGTTTACATGAAGTTCGGGCGCCTTACCGCCGGTATGCCGGGGTGCTGCTGGTTGGGGATCGCCCGGACCCCTGAACCCATTTCAGAACGAGGAAATCAGACATGGACAAGCTAGAGCATTCCGCGCAGGAAGATACGCACGTTCAGGCAACGGTTCGGATCACATTGCCTGAGCCGGCGCATGATCCCAGCGATTCGACGGTATTTCGCAGGTCCGAAGGACGGACCTTGGAATCGCAGTATCAGTGGGTTGACAAGATCGGTGGCGGAGGCATGGGCATTGTCTATCTTGCGCGCGACCGGCGTCTGGGGCGCGTTGTTGCGATCAAGCGTTTGCATGCGAAATGTTTGACGGATGAGGGTTTGAAATCGCGATTATTCCAGGAGGCCCGGGCGACCGCATCGCTGAGTCATATTCATATTGTTCATATTTATGCGCTCGGGGAAGACACGGATGGTCCGTACATTGTGATGGAGTATATTGGCGGGCCGCAGTTCGAGGATCGTGAGCGGATTCCGCCGCCCTATACGTTGGCGGATCGTATACATCGGGAAGGTCCGATGGCTTTAGATGTTGCGATTGATTTTGTGCTGAAATTGTGTCGGGCGATGGAGTATGCCCACGAGAATCATGTTGTGCATCGCGATTTGAAACCGACGAACATTCTGCTGGATGCTGCCATGGAGCCCAAGATTGTTGATTTTGGGCTGGCGCAGGTGCGGCAGGATGATGCTGATCCTCTGACGTTGCCAGGGGAACGGATGCTTTCGTTGGGGTATGGTGCGCCGGAGCAGGAATCGGATGCCAGTCTGGCAGACGCACGAGCCGATGTGTATGGTTTGGGCGCGTTGTTGTATTTTTGTATTACGGGTAAGAACCCGCGCTATTTTCGGCCGAATGATTTGCCGGAAGTAATTCGTATGCCGGTCGTCAAGGCCTTGGAGACGGACCGTGAGCAACGCTGGCAGAATGTGGCAGCCTTTCGATTGGTTTTGCAGCAAACGCGAGCACCGGGTGATTTAGCGCTTCCAACGGGGAAGGTCACGTGGCGCTGTAAATGGTGCGATACGGTCAATCCAGTGGTGGTCAGATATTGCGGCAAGTGCGGTTGGGATGGGGGGGCGTTCTGTCCGGAGTGTAGCTCCGAGTCGCGCTTCGGTACGCAGTATTGTGGTGTGTGCGGCAGTGATGCCAAGCAGTATGAGGCCGCATTGCGTGTTTTGGATGAGATGCGTGACAATATGGAGCGCAAGGAATTTGCGGTGGTGGCGCAGGAAGAACAATCGATTGGCGGTTTTCGTCCCCAGGGGGTGAATGGTCGTCAGTTGCTGGAGCAAGTGCATGAAATCGGGGAAGAGGCGCGGGAGGCCTTACGCCGCCGATCGCAAATTCGCACCGAGATTGAACATGGTTTATCGATGGCACATTACGAGCAGGTTCGCAGTCTGATTGATGAGTATAACCATTTATCGTTTGATCGGGCGTTTGATGAGCTGGGCAAAAAGCTTGATGCGTTGCAGTTAGATCGAGACATGCGGCGCTTGCGGGATGCCATTGGTAACCGGCAGTGGGAATATGCCCAGCGCCTTCTGGCTGAGATCCGTTTTGAGGGATTGCGATCTTCCGAGTTGTTGTTTTTTCGTGAGCAGGTGGCC
>JBLRXB010000148.1:0-5492 GCA_047920915.1 Kiritimatiellia bacterium | reverse complement strand
CTCCCCTTCTGTGTATTCTGTGTCCTTCTGTGGTTAATCTCCCCAAAGCCCACCAGCAATTTCAGCCTTTCAGCATTCCCTAAAAAATCTTTACACTTCCGCCCAACACGTGAATCTGCTACGCTGCGCGATTATGCAAACAGTGGAATATAACGATACCGAAATGGCCGCGTGGCTGGATACAACCGATCACGAAAGATTATCGGAACTATACCAGCAGGCCTATGCCATCAAAACACAATGTGTCGGCACCAAGGTCTATTATCGCGGCCTCATCGAATTTTCGAATATTTGCGCCAAGGATTGTCTGTATTGTGGCATCCGACGTAGCAACGATAAAGTGGACCGCTACGATATTCCGGACGACGAGATCGTCGAGGCGGCGCGCTGGGCGCACCAACAACGCTACGGGTCCATCGTGTTGCAGGGCGGCGAACGCAGCACGCCGGCATTTACGACACGCATCGAGAATCTCCTGCAACGTATTCACCGCGAAACGGGCAACGACCTCGGCATCACCCTGTCCCTCGGCGAACAACCGCGCGCAACCTACCAACGCTGGCTGGCAGCCGGCGCCAAGCGCTATCTCTTGCGAATCGAAACCTCCAATCCAACGCTCTACGCCGCCATTCATCCCCCCGATCACAACTTTGAAGAACGCGTCGCTTGTCTCAGAACCCTGCAAGAACTTGGCTGGCAAACCGGCACCGGCGTCATGATCGGAATCCCCGGACAAACCACAGCGGACCTCGTCCAGGATATTCGTTTCTTCCAGAAGATGGATATCGATATGATCGGCATGGGACCCTATATTCCGCATGATCAAACCCCGCTGGCACAGCTCACCGCCCATTTCGATGGTACGCGCCAACTCCAGCGTGCCCTCACCATGATCGCCCTCACGCGTATCACCCTGCGCGATGTCAATATCGCCGCGGCCACGGCCCTCCAGGCACTCGATCCACAAGGACGCGAACGCGGGCTCGAGGTTGGTGCCAACATCATCATGCCCAATCTAACCGAAACCCGCTACCGCACCGGCTACCAACTCTATAACGGCAAACCCTGCATGGATGAGAATGCCGGCATGTGCCGATTCTGCCTCGCAGGCCGCATCGCATCCGTCGGCGAATCCATCGGCTACGGCGAACATGGCGATGCCCCCCACTTCGCCCGCCGCAAAGCGCAGGCCACAGACGCAAAACCAAGAACCAAGAACCAGGAACTAAGAACAAATCGAACATGACAACAAATATTTATCCCCTCTTATTCATGCCGGTCTACAAGGATTACATCTGGGGCGGCACCCGCATCCGCGAAGTCTTCCAGCGCCCGAACACGCCCCCGCGCTGTGCCGAATCCTGGGAAGTGGCCGATCGCCCTGAAGGCATGAGCGTCGTCGCCAATGGGGCGCGTAAGGGGCAGACACTCCAGCAATTGGTGCAGGAGCTTGGTCCGGACCTGATGGGACCCCAACATGCCGATCGCACCGTTTTCCCGCTATTGATCAAACTCATCGATGCACGCGAAGTCCTCAGCGTGCAAGTCCATCCCAACGATTCCAACGCCCATCGTACCGGCGGTGAACCCAAGACCGAAATGTGGTATCTACTGGATGCCACCGCCGACGCCAGCATCTACGCCGGCATGCAACCCGGCACCACACCGGAACGCTACCAAAAGGCCTTGAAAGACGGCACGCTGGAAACGCTGCTTGCCAAGGTAGCGGCCAAGCCGGGCCGCTGCATATTCGTGCCGGGTGGCAAGGTCCACGCAATCGGTGCCGGCTGCCTGCTATTGGAAATCCAGCAAAACTCCAATACCACCTATCGCGTGTTCGATTGGAACCGGGTCGATGCCGAGGGCAATTCACGCGAATTGCATTTCGCGCAAGCACAGCTAGTCATAGACTGGGATCGCCTAGGGCCCGAAATCAGCACACCACGCCCCCTGCCGGCCGAGGGCCAAAATCACCCCTACGACATTCTTACCAGCCCCTACTTTGCCACCACCGGCTGGAATTTGCACGAACCGCGCACCTTCGAGATGGATCCACCAGGATTCCGAATCCTGTTTGTATCCAAAGGCAAAGTCCTGATCGGTGCCAACGGTGTCGTCGCTGCCGCACCCAGTGGAACCTCCTGCCTGATCCCCGCTGCCGCACCAGCCTTTACCGTCTCCCCCGTCGAGGGCCACGCCTCCATCGTCGAAATCCAAGCCCCCTAAGGGCCAGACCAGAAATCAGATGATGTTGAAACTTGTCGCCACGATGTTTTTACGCTAGCTTGCCTACCTAACACAAACAGGGAGTTTCCACACCATGAACAACGCACTGAAATACAAACGCATCCTGTTGAAATTAAGCGGTGAAACCCTTCAAAACCGCGAAAAGGGTCTAGCAATTGATAATGATGCTGTTGCCAAGGTTGCCAAACGGATCCAGACCGTCGTGGAACAGGGCGTTGAAGTGGGTATTGTCGTCGGTGGCGGAAACATCTTTCGCGGCTTGAGTGGGGCACAACACGGCATCAATCGTTCCTGCGGGGACTACATGGGCATGCTCGCCACCATCATGAATGCACTGGCCCTGCAACATGGACTCGAGCAATTGGGTCTGGAAACACGCGTCCAAACCGCCATCTCAATGCCCCGCGTGGCAGAACCATTTATTGTCCGCCGCACGCTCCATCACCTTGACAGAGGCCGCGTCGTCATTTTCGGCGGCGGCACTGGCAACCCTTTTTTCAGTACCGATACCGCCGCCGCCTTGCGTGCCAGTGAAATCGGCGCCAACGCCCTCCTCAAGGCAACCAAAGTCAACGGCATCTATTCGGCCGATCCCGTAACCCATCCCGATGCCACCCGCTTTGAGACCATCTCCTATTCCGAAGCCATCGCCAAAAACCTCAAGGTGATGGATGCCGCCGCATTCTCACTCTGCATGGAAAATCATATTCCAATTGTCGTATTCGATTTCTTTGCCGGCAACACCCTTGAACGGGTAGTCGAAGGCGAAACGGTGGGCACGCTAGTCACTGATTAACAAGGAGCAGGTATCATGGAATCCGTTGAAGAAGTATTATTGGAAACTGAAGACAAAATGGAAAAAACAGTGGAGTTCGTGCACGAGCAGTTCTCCGGGCTGCGCACGGGCAAGGCCTCACCGGCACTGGTGGAAAATGTAACGGTCTCCTACTATGGGTCCATGACGCGCCTGCGTGAGCTCGCAGGCATCTCCACCCCTGAACCGCGTTTGATCGTCATTAATGCCTACGACCCTACCGCACTGCCCGAAATCGAAAAAGCCATTTTGGCTGCCAATATCGGCGTCACACCCATGAACGATGGACGCGTGATCCGTGTGCCCATCCCGGAACTCAGCACGGAACGCCGCGTGGAAATGACCAAACTCGCCAAGCGCATGGCCGAAGAAGGACGCGTTGCCGTGCGGAATGTACGCCGCGATGCCAACGAAGCCGTCAAGGCACTGGAAAAAGGCGGCAAGGCTTCCGAGGATGAACGCGACGAAACCCTCAAGGCCATTCAGAAGCTGACGGATGACCACATTGCCAAGATCGACGCATCCCTGAAATCGAAAGAAGCCGAAGTCATGGAAGTCTGACCCTAAAGGATCAGCATGCAGTCACCATAACTGAAAAAGCGGTACCGTTCGCGGACCGCTTCGGCGTAAGCATGCATGATCAAGTCACGCCCGGCCAGCGCACTCACCATCATGATCAACGTTGATTTGGGCAGGTGAAAATTCGTTAGCATACAATCCACGGCCTGGAATGTATAAGGCGGATAGATAAACAGATCACTGCGCCCCGCCCCGGCCCGGATCTCCCCTTCGCGCGCCATCACCGTCTCCAGCGTCCGCACCGACGTACTGCCCACCGCCACAATCCGCCCGCCATGCAAGCGCGCCGAACGAATGGCCGCCGCCGCCGCTGGCAGCATTTCATAGCGCTCTTCATCCATCCGGTGATCCGTCACATGATCCGCACGCACCGGACGAAAGGTACCGATCCCCACATGCAAGGTGATCTCGGCCTTGCCGATACCCTTGGCGACCAAGTCCGCAAAAAGCGCGGGCGTGAAATGCAGGCCGGCCGTGGGTGCTGCGACCGCTCCGGGTTGCGAGGCATATACGGTCTGGTAACGCGATGAATCTGCAGATCGTCGCGCATCCTCCGCACCCCGCCGGATGTACGGCGGCAAAGGCACATCACCCGCCTCTTCCAGAATATCAAGTAAGGGGCGCTCACAAACCAGACGAATCGTAATCCGGCCAGCCTCCCCTTGTCGTAAGACCTCCGCCTGAATCTGACCGTTTGCCAGGGAAAGCTGCGCACCCGCTTTGGGTTGATGCGAGGCCCGACACAGGGCCAGCCAGCAACCAGGCTCCGTGGGCTCCAGCAGCAGCAAATCCACGGCACCACCAGAGCCAACCTTGTGCCCGTAGATCCGTGCCCGGATCACACGTGTATTATTAACCACTAGCAAGTCGCCGGCCTGCAAATAATCCCCGATGTCGGCGATACTGCGATGCTCGATCCGGCCCGCTTCACGATGCAACACCAGCATCCGGGCATCCGTACGATTCGGAGCAGGCTCCTGGGCAATCAGCTCCTCCGGCAACGCATAATCAAAATCCGCCGTCTGCATCGCTTTGGTCATTCCCCGATGATTTTCACCAGCACCCGTTTGCGCCGGCCACCATCAAATTCGCCATAAAAAATGCGTTCCCATGGCCCGAAGTCCAACTTGCCATTCGTTACCGCAACCACCACTTCGCGCCCCATGATCGTGCGCTTCAAATGCGCGTCGGCATTATCCTCGTAGCCATTGTGCGCATACTGCGAATAGGGCTTTTCCGGTGCCAACCGCTCCAGCCACTTTTCAAAATCCCCGTGCAGACCACTTTCGTCGTCATTGATGAACACACTCGCCGTAATATGCATGGCATTCACCAGACACAACCCCTCGCGAATCCCGCTCTCGCGCAAACACACTTCCACCGTATCCGTGATGTTCAACAACTGCCGCCGCTTCGGCACCTCAAACCACAACTCTTTCCGATAACTCTTCATCGCCCCATCCCCTCGTCTTGCGCCTTCCTTTTTACGCTCTCCCCCGTCAATCCGGTCAACATGGTCAATAAGGTCACCCCTGAATGGCACGCAAAGGTCAATCTTATGCCACAAAAGCTTACGTTCCGGGCTACCCCGGCCTTCCCTTTCACTAACGCTTCCGCGGACAAGACGCCGGACAAGACGACCTCCGCCCCCCCTGGGAACGCCAGGCTCCAGCCTGGCCCGTCCCCCTGTAGCGGCGGCACTGTGTGCCGCAAGCCCGCAGAAAGCGCATAATAAGCCCATAGAAAGCCCAAAGGTCCCACAATGGCCACCCCATGCTCACCCCTCAGCCCCCACCGCACACAGTGCGGTCTCTACAGCAAAGCAATTTCCCGCAATCCCTTCCCTCTCCCC
>JBLRXB010000147.1:0-5493 GCA_047920915.1 Kiritimatiellia bacterium | reverse complement strand
CCAGCATGGCTCCCAATGTCAATCCGGTCAATCAGGTCAAAATCATTAAGCACTACAAAAATGGCTTGATTTAAAAGCCCTCATAAAGAACAATCAATTTCACAAATCGCCAATCATCAAAAAAACCTTCGCCAAACAGTGAGGATTTCACCATGCCAAACTACCCCTACGAATCGATACCGGTAAACTGGAAGCGGCCGCCGATTGATCGGGCGATCATGAAGCAATGCTTGGAACGCAGCGACCGCAAAGGCACGCTTCATGGTCTCGGAACGCTCGCTATTCTGGCAACATCCGGCGCGCTGGCTTATTACTTCTTTACGCAGCAACAATGGATCTGGATGGTAATAGCACTATATGTCCATGGTGGTTTCTATGCCTTCCAGCCCCAAACGCACGAATTGAGCCATGGCACCATGTTCAAAACCAAGTGGATGAATACGTTCTTCAAATATGTGTTCGCCCTCGTGTTCTGGACCAGTAACCCCGCCTTGTACCGCATGAGCCATGGCTACCACCACCGCTACACCCTCCACCGCAAAAGCGAAGGTGAGGAAGTCCACCCGCGCCCAGAACCCATCGAGGCCATTTTCGCCACCGCCGTTCGTGTGATCGACCCGGCCGGATTCTTACTAACCATCTACGACAAGATTCTCGCACTGTTCATACCCTTCGAGCGCAACACCAGACGCGGCGTATGGCAACGCTACGCCTACACCAACGCATCCCCAAAGGAACAGCGCGAAGCCTACTGGATCAATGCCGCCCAACTCGCGTTTCACACCATGATCGCCATAATAGCGATCGTAACCGGGCTCTGGTTCCTGATTGTCGTCATCACACTGCCTCTATTCTACGGCGGCAAATGGTACCATACCTGGATTCACGATACCATGCATGTCGGACGCCAACCCGAAGTGGACGACTTCCGGCGCTGCTGCCGCAGCGTCAAACTCGATCCCTTCTCCTCGTTCCTATACTGGCACATGGAATATCATGTCGAACACCACACCTTCCCCGGGATCCCCTGCTATAACCTTAAAAAATTCCACCAGCTCACCCAAGAGCACTGGGACAAACCCCAGACCCTCTTCGAAGCCTGGCACGAAATGAACCAGTGCAGCAAAAAAATCCTCTATATCCCCGACGCTGTCTAAACGCTAACTTCATCGTTTTGTCAGATTTTTCTACCGCATACAAAAATGCCCTGGAGGGACGTGCTCCGTCTCGTCCGTGTCCGTGAAGCGCGCATGTAATGCCCATAGGCAGACCAAAGGACGCTTCATGGTTATTCATACCCGATCCCGGCACTACGGTCATTCGTTACCGCTGAGTCATTGACAGCGGCTTGCAATCCCGCTACAAAAGTTCTGTATTTGTGTAAATGACAGGAGAGAAGGAATCTGCAACAATATGAAAATTGCTTTACTCAACGATGTGCATGATGGCGATAGCCCTGCAGGTGCGCGGCGCAGCGATATTGCGCGCATCCTTTTGGACCGTGCCGTCCGGCGGCTAAACGAATTGGAACGGCCGGATCTCACTTTAGTCCTTGGTGATCTACTCAACGATGGCGACCTGCCAGATGCCACAGAGCGCCTGACAGCCTTGAAAGAAATTCTCGACCAGCTCGAATCTCCCTATCTGGCTATTCCGGGCAACCACGATGGCACCGCAGATGCATTCTACCGTGTGTTTGAGCGGCCAGGCGAAATAGAAGCGCATGGCGGTGTGCGCTTTCTGCCGTTTCTTGACGAGGAACAGCCGCGCGGTTGCGCCAAACGCAGCCAGCCGGATATCGACCGGATCAAGTTGGCACGACAGCACTTCGACGGACCGATCGTCTCCCTGCAGCATGTCGGCCTGTTCCCGCCGGAGCGTTCCCATGCGCCCTACAATTTGACAAATGCGCCGGACGTCATTCGTGTCATGAAGCAAGCAGGGGTATCGCTATCCGTCAGCGGTCACTACCACAGGGGGGCCGAGGACATGCGGGATGGAAGTGTGCTGTTTGTCAATGCTCCTGCCTTCTGTGAATATCCTTTCTATTACACAACCATCCAACTTGATGCACAGGGGCGAGCTGAAACCCGCCGGCATACGCTGGCTATGCCCCGGCGTTTGAATCTTGTGGATACCCATATGCATACGCAATTGGCCTACTGCAGTCAAAATATGGATGTCGAAAAGATGGTGGCACTGGCCCATGATTTTGGCCTTGCGGGCATCTGCCTCACAGAACATTCCGGCCAACTCTACTTTAACCGAAAAGAGTACTGGAGCAAACGTTGTCTCGAAAATGGCATGGACGCGGCCATAGCCGAAGATAACCGGATGGCAGCATATCTAGACCTGAAAAAAGCGTTTGCATCCGAAAATGTTATTTTTGGTCTGGAGGCCGATTGCGACTACAGTGGCAAGCTGCTCATTGCCCCGGAAGACCGCAAACATTTTTCGCACATCGTGGGTGCTTTGCATGGTTTGCCGCGCGTGCTCACAGAACCCGAACAAGCACACGTGGTACACGATGATTTTTTGTTCATGACGGAGAAAACGCTCCAGCAGAATGTCGTATCCCTCGCGCACCCCTTCCGCGTCTTCCGGCGGAGCCATTTGCCGGTTCCCGAGGCATTGTTTCTGCCGGTCGCCAAACTGCTGAAACAATACGGCGTTGCCTGCGAGCTGAACTTCCACACGAATCTACCGCCCGTACCCTTTGTGAAAATATGCCTGGATATGGGGATCAAATTTACGTTTGCCAGTGATGCGCACAAATTATCGGAGCTGGGTGACTTTGCGTATCATATTGATGTGCTCCAGCAAGCAGGCTTTGATGGGAGTTTGCGCGATATATTATTGATGTAGTCTCGAACCCCGACGCTAGGGTTGCCTAGATGATACATAGGTGAAATGTCTGGAATCGTCGGGTGCTCTCGTCAACCGAAATATGTTCTGCCAGCTTTTGACAGTACCAGAAACAAAATCAGGATATGGATATGATTGATTCTAAAGTGCGTGAGCAAAACGATAGCGGGGCGGAGGATGCGGTTGTCTATTCGGGCGAGCGGCTGACCGCGATTGATTTCCCGGTGGGGCCGGTCGGCGGCGGCGTCATTCGCATGAATGGTAAGGCGGAGCGGGTCTGGTGGCAGATCTTTCACAATTTCGAGCAACGCCGGGACAGCGGCAAAGTGCCCAACAGCTTTTTCGCCATCCGTACCCAAACGGAAGCAGCCACGACCCTGCGCACGCTGCAAACCTCTCCGGTCGGGCCATTTGAAGCCATGCAAAGCCTGAGCTTCTCAGGCGAGTATCCCTTCGGCTGGTATCGTTTTGAAGATCCGGCCCTACCCGTGCGGGTGGCGCTGGAAGCCTTCAATCCACTGATTCCCATGGACCTGAAGAACTCGGCCATTCCCTGCGCGATCTACAAGATCACGGTTTCAAATCCCTCCGCTGAATCCGTGGAGGTCAGTCTGATGGGAACGCAGCAGAACGCGGTGGGGTTTTCGGGATACGACACCATCACGGGCGAGAACCTGCGTCAGAATCCGGGCTATGGCAGGAACCGCAACGACGTCATCCGCGACAACAACCACACCGGGATTGCTCTCACCGGACCGAAAGGCAGTATGCATCTGTCGCTTTTCGGCACCCATGCGACAGGTGCCACCGCCGCCTGGCGGGACTTGGACACCCTGCGGGCGGATTTTGCAGCCGACGGCAGCCTCAGCGGTCCCGACACGGCGGAGAGCCCGGTGCCGGAAACCACTGTGGATGCTGCGTTGGCCCATGCATTCAGACTCGAACCCGGTGCCGAACGCACGGTCACCTTCGTTCTGAGCTGGTATTTCCCCGGTGGCGACTTCGGCCGTACGGATTCGGAAACGTGGTCGTTTCCCCATGGCGGGAATCAGTATGAAAACTGGTTTGCGGACGCGGCGGATGTGGACCGCTATCTGGCCGCGAATCTTGACAGGCTGGATGCACAGACGCGGCTTTATCACGACACCGTCTACGCCTCCAATCTCCCGCGCTACGCGCTGGACCGCATCACATCGAATCTCTCCGTGCTCAAATCTCCGACCTGTTTCTGGCTGAAAGACGGCTACTTCGGTATCTGGGAGAGCACCTCCGACAAACAGGAATGGTTCGGCAACTGCAAGCATGTGATCCATTACGCCCAGGGACATGCCCGGCTCTTTCCCGAACTCGGACGCACCCTGCGGGAGATCGATCTGCGCAGCCAAACTGCCGACGGCCTGCTGCCCGACCGTGACGGCGGGGACAAAATTGCGTTGGACGGTCACTTCGGCTGCATCATCTCCGTGTACCGCGAACACCTGACCGCGACAGACAATGCGTTTCTCGCTTCCGCCTGGACGCGCACCCGCAAAGCCATGGATTACGCCATCGAAACCTTCGATCCCGACCGCGACGGCATGCTTTCAGGGAGCTACCACAATACCTTGGACTGCAATTCCTCCGGTACCTCGCCGTGGATCGGATCGCTTTACAGCGCCGCGCTGCAAGCCTGCGGAAATATGGCTGCGATCATGGAGGATCACCCGCTTGCCGAACGCTATTTCGCGCTGGCGGAAACTGCCCGCAAAAACCAGAACGAACAACTCTGGAACGATGAACGCGGATACTACGTCGAACGCCCCGAAAACCTGCCCAGAACCCGGATCATGGGCGACGCCGTCGGCATCGACATGTTCCTCGGCCAATGGTGGGCCCACCAGCTCGGACTCGGTCAACTCTATCCAGTGGATCGCACCCGCGCAGGTCTTGCCAAAATCTTCACCACCAACCGCATTACCGATCCCGGCGCAGGATACCCGCCGGCGTATCGCGATTTTCTCGGCACGGGCGACACCGGCTGGCAGATGTTCGTGCATCCGGGCGAGGTTCCCGAAAAATCGATTCGTTACTATTGCGAGGTGATGAGCGGGTTTGAATATGCCGCCGCCACCACCATGATCCAGCACGGCATGGTGAAGGAAGGCATGGAAATCGTGCGGGAAATCTCAAAACGCTACGACGGTCGCCACCGCGGCAAAGGCGAAGTCCGAATCGCCTCGAATGCCACCGTCGATGGCACCGGCAGCCCGTTTGGCGAAGATGAATGCGGAAAATTCTATGCCCGCGCGATGAGCAGTTGGTCCGTACTCCTGGCCCTGCAGGGATTCATCTACGATGGACCGCGGGGCCTCATCGGTTTCAAACCCGTCTGGAAACCGGAGAATCACCGTTCTTTCTTTACATCCGCCGCAGGCTGGGGCTTGTTCACCCGGCAGCGCGATGAACAAGGACGGCAAACCGACCGCCTCGAACTCAAGTTCGGCACGCTGACCGTGCGGGAACTGATCTTCGACTGGATCGGTGATACTTTATCGGCATCCGTCACCGTGCAGGCCGGTGGCCGGACACTGGAAAGCACCTGGACCCTCGCGGACCGCGAACTGCGCATTACCCTCGACGCGCCAATCA
>JBLRXB010000146.1:0-5530 GCA_047920915.1 Kiritimatiellia bacterium | reverse complement strand
GTGCCAAAGACAACCAATCCACCAAGGAGGATGGGGAAGAACAAGTCCTGGAACCCGCTGGCCTGCACGACATTACCCAGCATAAAGCGATACGCGCCTTGCGGGGTAGTAACGGCAACGGGCTGTCCGGAGATGCGCGCAATGTCTTCGGCGATGGTCACGGCAGCATTGCGATCCTGGGTGTATAAGGTAATCGCGCGCAATTTGGCTCCCATGGTCTGGGCGTCGTTGGCATTAACGATCATGATGGAATCCACGGGCAAACTTGCCCAATCCGGTTGTTCCAGCATCGAGTCGGCCGTCATTTCTTGCTGCTCAACCCCTTCGAGATCACGGAAATCCACCGGCAACACGCTGCTGTCATCCATATCCAGCGTCGTAACCATATCGGTGGACTGAACGAGACCGGCCAATTCAAACGCGATGCCCCCGGCGATGATGGTATCGCCCGGCTGTGCTTCCAGCATATCGGCTGCCGCGCTGGTCAGCCAGATGCGTCCATCCATGGATTCTGCAGCTCCCGGGAGCAGGTTCGCGAGATCCTCGCGGTGTTGCAGCTCGTTTGGATCGATGCCCAGCACACCTTGCATCGCCTGGATATTCTCGCCATTTTCCGAGGTCGCGAGGATGCCCTGCAAGCCAACCTGCTCGGGGCTCAACCAATAGCGGGATATGATATCGGCTTCATCGCCCCAGCGGGCGCGTATGATTTGCTGTACGGGCTGTTGCAGCGGACCCCATCGTACGTCGCGCACCAATACCCCCGAGTAGGTGGGACCGGGATTCAAAAACAGGCGCACGATGCCGACGCGCACACCGAACGAGGCGAAGGCAAGGATCGTGAATGTGAGCAGAATAATGGTAACGGCTGTCAGGGCGGTACGGAGGGGGCGGCGGCGCATGGTGGAGATGCCCATGTTCATGGCAGCGAGGATCGTGCTCATGCGGGAGACATCGGCGGCGTGCACCGTCGATGCGGCACCCTGCAGCACTTTCAGTTCGTGTTCGAACTTGTTCATGATCACGATGATCACGAGTGATGAGAGCATGACGATGGCAAATCCGAGAAAGATGATGATCGGGGTGGCCGAGATGGCAAACGCGGGGTGGGTGAGGTACAGGATCAGGAAGGTTGCCACAAAGAAGCATGCAAACCCCAGGACGCGTTTATAGATGGTCGTCGAACCGATCAGAAGCCGTTCGAGCGCAAAGGCGAAGGGAATCGCCAGCAGGAGCAAGATCAATACGGCATTGACGATATCGTTCAGCGTATTGATCACCGTGTTGTAGATGATGCGTTGCATCATGAAAGAGGAGGCATGCATGCTTTCTTGCACGGCTTCTGCATCGTGTTCCTCGGCATCGAGCATGAGATCCTGTGCTCTGCCATGCAGTTCCTCGATCGATACATTGTGAATGCCGCGCGAGCGCAGGATGTCCAGACGGGATTCGTTCAGGCGCCACAAGTCGGCCGCCGCGCGTGCGGCCGAGCGTGGGAAAGAGGTATCTTCCAGCAGGAACCCTTCGCCTTGGGGATCAAGGTCGGATTCCCCATTCATTTCCATTCGGTCCGGTCCGTTATGTAACCGCACAATCGAGTTCAATCCGAACAACTTGAGATCACGGATGCGATCTTCCGCATACCAGTACACGACACCATCCAGGGTGCGGCTGAATGAGCGATTCATGGCCACGGGAGCATTACCGCTGGCGCGCATCAAACTTGTGTTCCCCGTGGTGAACTGGGGGGCCGCAATGGCCGCACCGTTTTGTCCGGGAAACAGGTTCAAGCGCTGGCTGACGCGTCGGACGGAATCTTGCGTGGAAATCTGCTGTACGTTGCCATTTTCGTTAAATACGACTCCGAATCCCTGCACACGCGCTCCCTGTGGGTCGGGCAGAACGGGACCATAGGAATAGCTGCCACTGCGATTCGACATCACCATCTGGAAATTGTCAAAGCCGGGGAACGCCCGTGTTGTGTCGAGCATCCCTTCGGGGCGAGCCCGATTGGTGATACGGATTACCGTATCATGCATACGGCGGTTCGGTACCGAGCTGCCCGGGCTGCGTGCCATCACGCGCGGTCCTGTCAGCGTTCCGGTGGGCGTACTGCCGGCCATAATGAATTCGCTGTCGGCGCGGATCGAGCGTCGTAGGGAAAGCCCCGGTTCCGATGCGAGATAGGCTGTCAATACCGCCGCCTCACGAGCCTGGGTGGCAATCACGTCCAAATCCAGATTTTCGAGGGTATCGCATGGTGTCCCTTCGCGAGTGAGGGGATCCAATACGGTTCCCAGGACACCGTTATAAATGCCCAGCATGCCGGCAATGTCGCCACCATGCACAAGCCATGGTGCCCCCCACAACAAGCGTGGCGAGGCAAGGAAGCCGTCCACGGATCTGGTTTCAAAACCGGCCAGTGCTTGCCCTGCTTCCCGTGCGTTTCGTACTGCGGTAAGCATGGTGCCTTGCACCCTGGCGTAGAGTCCTTCTTGATCGAAGCGGGAGCGGAAGTCCGAGTCGCTGCCGGTAATAAAAGCCCACCGTGGGCGTGCATCCCCGAAAACCAGGGATAAATGGAGCGAGACTCTACCATTGCCAACGGTATTCTGCAGGTTCCGGCCAGCTTCAGCCGAGGCAACTTCTTCCGCAATTTCGATGGTCCGTATGCGTACATCCTCCCGCACTTCATCCATAATTATGGCCAGCAATGGATGCAGGGCTTCATCTTCAGGAGGCGCATCGGGGGCTACTAGATAGCGTCGTAGATCATTCCAGGCATCCTGCTGTGTCATTTTAGCGGTGATCTCTTTTTGTAACGCGGATGTGTCCGTACCGGCATCCGTAGCCTGCAGCTCTTCTCGCAATCCGAACAGGGAATATCTGACGTCGAAGGTTTGTGTTTCTGCTTTGGCCCGTAAGCGGTCACGCAGATCACGGCGGGTATGCACGGCACCTGTTTCCAGTGGAGATTCTGCCTCCAGGGATTGCGCTACTTGTTCGAGCGTTTGCCGTTCGTACAGCAGGTTTTCAAGCCGCGCGTCTACGGAGACACCCGGTGCCGGGGGGTCCAGGACCTGGTACATGGCCGCACTGCCTGCATAGCCCCTTGTGTCTCCATCTACAAAAGCAAAAAGGATATTCCGGCGAGGACGCTGGGCTTGCAGGTCTTCGGCCATGGCCAATAGCGCAGCGACATTAGCCGCGCGGCGCGCTCCGGGTGCCCGTAGGGGCACTTCGCCGAATGCGTCCAACTGCGTGGCGAGGACGATCCATTCTTCCCAATCGAACTGGAACGTGGGTTCACTGCCGCGCAACAAGCCATATACATTGTTTCCGGTGACGCGCTTCCAGCGGATTGTGCTGTGAATCGTGATTTCGGCACCAGCCTTCAAATCTTCGACCGGGCCATCGTAATAGAACCGTGGCAGGTTGGCATCGGCCTCAACCGTATGACGGTACCGGGCGTGGTGATTGTTGGCACGCGTAAAAATGACAGCGCGTGCGCCCATGCGAAAGGCGCGCAGCCATTCGCTCCTAGCATTGTAATCGAGTACGACGATGTTGTCGGTAGGGCCACCAGCACCGAAATCGCCACTTGCGGCATCGAAGTGCACCAGCTTGCCCGAGATTCCTTCCGGTGGCGTGACCGGCAGCATCATTCCGTTCGGACGCATCGGCTGCAGGGGGCGCGTCAATTGCCCGTCGGCACGCGCTATTTCCACCTCACAGCGAATGACTTCCATGCCGACAGTGATAAATGGATGTTCGATAACAGCATCCATGCCGATATCCCGCAAGCGTCCGGCAACATGTGTAGCGGCGGCTTGCGCTTCTTGCGAGCCTGCCAGGCGGTGCGGAACCGTCAGCAAGGCTGCGGTATCGGCCGCGAACTGTTCGGAATTTGCAAAAAGGACAGATGCACCCTGTATTGTGAGCACAGCCGCTAGCGTCCGGATGGCAAGATGCTCTCTCATTCGTTTTCCCCCTCGATCGAACCCAGTTCGATTTTGACTTCATCCCGTCGCGCGATGCGATCGATTACGCCATCCCGGATCCACATCAAGCGATCGCACAAATCCAGCATGCGATGATCGTGGGTTGCACAAATGATGGTGACACCGCGCTCCTTGTTTAACTTGCAGAGAATGTCCAGAATTTCGCGTCCGGTGTGGATGTCCAAGTTTGCAGTTGGCTCGTCGCACAGCAGGATCGTGGGTAGGTTAGCCATGGATCTGGCAATGGCTACGCGTTGTTGTTGTCCGCCCGACATTTCGATGGGGCGGTGCGACCAGCGATCCGCCAGCCCCACCAGTTCGAGCAGTTCCATGCCGCGTACCCGCGATTCATCCGCGGTCAATCCGGCAAAGGTCATGGGCGTGGTTACGTTTTCCAGGGCGGTCATATACTGGATCAAGTTATAACTCTGGAAAATATAGCCAATCTTGCGGCAGCGTAGAAAAGCCAATTCGACAGCGGTTAATTGGGCAACGTCGACTTCGTCAATAAAAACGCGTCCCTCGCTCGGGCTATCGAGAGCCCCGACCATATTGAAGAAGGTACTTTTCCCGGAACCGGATGGGCCCATCACGGAGATAAACTCGCTGGCGACGATTTCAACATCGACACCGCGCAAGGCCTTTGTGATCACGCCATTGATATCGTAGTGCTTCTTTAGCCCCACGGCACGGATAATGACCCGCTTTTCATCCGCAGTATGTTGTGTAGAGGGTTTATTCAATGCGCATTGCCTCCATGGGTGCTAGTCGGGCTGCTTTAAAAGATGGATAAACAGAGGCAAAGGCGGCGAGCACGATGCCTAAAGCGAGGGACATACCCATGGCGGAGAAGAGTCCGCCCCAGGGAATGGCCCCCCACAGGAGATTCCGGAAACGAAACAGCATGCGCGTCAGGCCGATGATTGCGCCCATCAAGGCGCCTGCGCTTCCTCCCACAACACCCAACAGGGCAGCTTCCTGCACAAACATGGTCATGATCGTTCCGTCGAGCGCCCCCAGGCATTTGAGGGTAGCAATTTCGCGGAAGCGCTCCGTGACGGCCATAAGCATGGCATTGGCAATACCCACGACGCATACAACAATGGAAGCAAGCAAGAGCCAGCCCACGCGTTCATCCATACCGCCTTCAGCGGCAGAATCGAGCGAGCGTTCTGCACGGAGCAAACGTAAGTCCTCGCGCTGCAAGCGCGCGATTTTGCGCAAATACGTGGCATCGAAGCCGGCTGCGGAGTGTTCGCGGGTCTGCAAATAATCATGAAACCATTTTGCACGACCGTCGTCATCCAGAAAACGCCATAATTGTTGTTCATCCAAAGCACTCGGCAATATATTCAGACGTGCAGCCAGTGCGGTTCGCACCGCTATGACCTGCAAGCTTTCGGCGATGCTGCGGGCGTCGCGTTCCCATATTGCCCGTTGCGTGAGTAAAGCGGCTGTGTCACCGGGAAGATCAAAACCGGCGTCTCGGATGGTTGCGCCAAAAGCCCCTTGCGTATCCGTCAAGGCAT
>JBLRXB010000145.1:0-5561 GCA_047920915.1 Kiritimatiellia bacterium | reverse complement strand
TGCCATGTTGCCCCTTGTTGGTTTAGCATCGACGAGGATATACTGTAAAAGGTAAATTGCTGGGCGGCTAACGAATCAACCTGATGACAAAACCGTTTGCAAAAAACCGGTCACATCACTGAGGAGGAATCATGAACAGGACAAAAATGGCAGTATGCGCGAGTGTTTTTATGGCAGTATCTCTGCTAGCGGTGGAACCGGATCCACGAGCGCACCAGATTGCGCCGTACGATGGAAGCCAACCCGATATCAGCAAACCCGTGCAGGTTTTTATCCTCCTCGGACAATCCAACATGCTCGGCTTTGGGCGAACCCTGGGTATGGAAGAAGGCCGCCTCGAATATGCCGTGAAGGAAAAGGGCCTCTACCCCTATCTCGTCGATGCCGAGGGCAACTGGATCTCCCGCAAGGACGTGCGCAATGTCCGCGTGATGAACGACCGTCAGTTCAATAATGAATGGATGACGATTACCGGAGGAAACATTGGCCCGGAAATCGGAATTGGGTGGCATCTTGGAAATGGAATTGACGCCCCGGTCCTCATCCTGAAAAGTTGCATCGGCAATCGCAGCCTCGGATGGGATCTGTTGCCCCCCGGAACACCAGCATGGGAGCATGATGGCCAAATTCAACCAGGGTACCGGGGAACCACGCAGGATCCGCATGCCGAAGCAGAGCCCGAGGGCTGGTATGCCGGCACGCAATACGACAATGACATCGCAGCCGCAAAACGTGTGCTGTCCAATCTCAGCGAGTATGTGCCCGGTGCAACTGAATACGAGGTTGTGGGATTCTTCTGGTGGCAAGGCGATAAAGATATGCGAAATGCAGCCCATGCTGCTGCCTATGAAGATAATCTTGTTCGACTGATCAACAGTCTGCGCAACGATTTCAATGCACCTAATGCCAAGTTCGTATCGGCGACTTTAGGGCAGACAACCATGGAGACCGGCGAAAATCAAGGGTTGATTCGTGATGCCAAATTCAATCTGGCCAACCCGGAAAAACATCCGGAATTTGCTGGACACGTTGGCGCGGTGTACAGCCATCCGCTTTCAAAAGGCGGCAGTTCCAGTGGACATTACAGTCGGCATGCCGAAACCTATATGAACATCGGCGAGGCCATGGGGTGGACTATGGTTGAATTGCTCCAGAAATAAGTCTATAACCTGTCTGCATTGCAATGCCACCGGCCCCGAAGACAAGCGACGGGGGTCGGTGGCGGTAGTGTGTTCCGGCCTTCAACAGGGCCATGTGTTTTTATGCTGTTGTATCTCGTTTTTGCATCGTTATGCGTATTTTTATTCTCGTCTTTTTCTCCGGCTTTGCCGGTCTCGTATATCAAGTGCTCTGGATGAAGCAACTCGGGTTGCTTTTCGGCAGTACCGCCCATGCGGCAGCCGCTACGCTGGCCTGTCTCTTTGCCGGGTTCTCTCTCGGCAGTTGGTTCTGGGGCCGACGCGCCGCGCAAAGCCCCAATGCCCTCCGCCTCTATGCGGCACTGCAGCTTGGCATCGCTTTGACCGCAGTCTTCTATTTTGGTATCCTCCAAGGCTATTACCAGATTTACCCGTTCTTGTATCAACATATTCACTCGCGCCCCCTATTGCTCATTGTAAAGTTCCTACTGACGTTGCTGCTGATCTTTCCCCCGGCTTTCTGCATGGGCGGCACCCTCCCGGCCATTGGCCAATACTTGATCAGTAAACGCAGCCGTTTCGGTGTCACAGCCACACGGGTCTATGGGGTCAACACATTGGGTGCCGCACTCGGCGCCTATATGGCTGGCTTCCACTTGCCCCTCTGGCTCGGGTTCCGGCTCACCTTTCTCAGCTCCATGATCATCAGCGCGGGCGTCTCGATCCTCGCCTTTCAGATCGCACGCCATACGCACGCCACGCACTCCGACCAACCGTTACCCCCGCCAGACGAGCCACGTGCAACAACGCTTACGCAGGTGCCCGCAAGTGCTCGATCCGGTCGCTGGGCCATCCTGCCGCTTTGCTTTCTCTCCGGATTTGGCTTTCTAGCTCTAGAAGTTCTCTGGACCCGGATGTTCGGGCAGGTATTGGAAAATTCCGTCTATACCTATTCTACGATTCTGGTAATTGTACTGATCTGTTTGTCTGCCGGCGCTCTAATCAGCTCATTTCTCTCCCGGACACGCATCTCCCCGTATCTGATGCTTACGGCACTTACCTTGCTGAGCGGTACCGCAATCGCGCTTACCCCCTTTGTTTTGATGCGCCTGACGAATAACCTGCAAGTCATCGCGTTCCGCGGAACTTGGCCAAGCTATATCCGCCTGATTTTTCGCTATGGCTTCCTAACCTTTGGCCCCCCCGCCTTGCTCGCCGGAACGGTATTCCCCCTCTTGATGAAGGCCGAAGAACGGTATGCCGAATTCCCCGGTAAAAGCCTCGGACGTATGGCAGCCGTCGACACCGCCGGCTCGATTCTGGGCGCGTTACTGTGCGGATTTGTCTTTCTCGAATGGCTGGGTATGTGGCGCACCATGCAGGGAATCGCGGTACTCTATCTGGCAGCATCCTTTGTGCTGCCGTTCGCGTGGAACAAGCGCGGCATTCCCATAAAATGTGCAAGTGTACTCGCCATCATACTCGTAGGCACCACTTTGAACCCAACCCATCTTCCCATTACCAGCATTGATCCGCTGCGCGGCCCGGAAGAGGTTCTGCAAATATGGGAAGGACGCGATTGCACGGTCGCCGTCACCCGCGATCGCCACGGATTGGCCATCAAGATCAACTCGCATTATGGGCTCGGATCAACCGGATCCTATATGCAGTCGCGCATGCAAAACGATATCCCGCTCTTTGCCTATCCCCAAACCGAAAGTATCTTTTTTCTCGGTATGGGCACCGGGATCACGGCCGGCGCGGCATTGCACCCGCAGTTCCACAATACGCAGCACATCGTCACCGCCGAACTCGTTCCGGAAGTCATTGACGCCGCCAGAACCTATTTCACCCGTCACGAGGGCGTTGACTACACCGGCGGCCTCTTCGAAGATCCCCGTGCGCGCATTCTGGCGGAAGACGGGCGCCATTTTCTCATGGCGTCGGGCGAACGCTTTGACATGATCAACTCGGACCTTTTTGTGCCATTCCGTGTAGGCGACGGTAACTTGTATAGCAAAGAGCATTTCGAAAGCTCGAAACATAGCCTCACCCCGGGCGGTGTCTTTGTGCAATGGCTGCCCCTCTACATGATGACCGAATATGAGTTTTTTGTCATTGCCCGCACCATGTTGGAAGTCTTTGATCAAGTCTCGCTTTGGCGTGGAACCTTCCAGCCCTTGGAGGAAATCGTGGCACTCGTCGGCCACACCCCACCCTATGCACTGCCGGCCTCGGGGTTAGACGAAAGCGCGGCACGACTCGCGGCCGTCGCCGGCAAATCACATCACGACGTGCAACGCTTGTCACTACCGCTGGACCCCCAATCCATCCTCTTCTTCTATGCCGGCAATGTCACGGCCTCGCGCGAACGGTTTGAAGCGTATCCGGTCAATCGCGACGACCACCCCCTGATCGAATACATGGCACCGCGAAACTATCGCCAGGAAACCGACGGCCCGACCCCCTGGTTTGTCGGACCGCGGATTCTGCGACTGATCGAAGAACTCCAGCAGCGCTGCCCCCCCGATCAGGACCCCTTGCTCGCCCATCGATCCGCGCAAGCCAGACGTCTCCCGCTCGCCGGCACCGCCTTCCACCGCGCACGCATCTGGGAAGTGGTCGAACACGAACCCGGCCTCCGCGAAGACTGGCAGCGCTTTGTCTCCCTCTGGACGAGCGCAAATGTAGACGAAAGCCCACAGACTGAAGAGTAAAGACGGCACTGTCCATTCGGTCAATCAGGTCACGCCCCTACGCGCTCGTGTTCTGCGCGCACGCACGGTGCTCCGTCCTCGCCAATTCGGCCAACAGTTCTTTCAGCATGGCTGTAACAACGCCTGCATACGCAGGATCATCCGCAACATTCCGGCGTTCATCGGGATCCTTCTGCCGATCAAACAGCATCGTCTCCTGTGTCGGCGCGTAATAGGCTAGCTTGTAGTCATTCTTGACAAGTGTACGCATCTGTAGTGTGCGAAAAGGCCCCTTGACCCAGTCGAGCTCAATCAGTGCATTGCGACGCGCAGGACGTTGCCCATGCACCAAAACCGGCGTCAACACCTCACCAGGCAAAGCCGGATCCAGCTCAGCATCTGGTTCATCGCTCTTCGCTTGTCGAACCAAATCATCGGGATGCGAAACCCCGGCTAGATCCAGCACAGTCGGCACAAGGTCCAACTGACTGACCACATCCTCGATTACGTTACCGGCAATTCGACATCCTGGAACCTTGGCAATGAAGGGAATATGTGCATGCGCATTGAATGGAAACATGCCCTTGTAAAAAAGTCCATGTTCCCCCAACTGGTCCCCATGATCCGAAATAAACATCACAACGGTATTGTCGGCGATTCCCGTTTCATCCAACACCGCCAACACCCGACCGATCTGTTCATCAATATGCGAAATCATACCATACGTCTGGCGTATGCATTCGCGTGTCCAGTCCGGATCAAAAGGTGCCTGCCCCAAACCGAGCTGCCGTAACGCCTCGCAACGATTTTCCGGGGATAACGTGCGCGTATGCTCCGGCAAGACAATTTCTAGATCCTTGTAAACATCTGCCCACTTCTCTACCGCCGCAAAAGGCTCGTGCGGATCCGGAAACGAACACCACACATAAAACGGCTTGTCTGAGCCCCCTTCAACCTGCAACCTGCAACTTGCAACCTCTTTGCCCCCTGCTACCTGCTCCCGGATAAAATCGATTGTCCGATCCGCAATCCAGTGGTTATAGTGCAGATCCGGCTCAATCGTCAGTGCCTTCGGCTCCCGGTTGCTGTATTTATAGCCCGCATACGCCCCCGGATGCTCCTTTTCTAGCCAGGTCACATAATCGCCATACGCATAATTCACATGGCCGTTACAAATATCCAACGTTTGATAACCATAATAGTTATCCGGGAATTCCTTGTAATGTTCTCCTTGCCAATGTCCTGGCCAATCCCAGTAAATGCGGCGCTCTGGATTAACGCTCGTGTCCTCATCCGGCGCAATGGTTCGGCCTCCCCATATCTTGTGGTGCAACTTCCCTGCCGCGTGTGTCCGATAGCCCGCCGCGGCCAGAATCCCAGGGAGCGTAGGTATAGATTCATCCAGATTGATTCCATTGGTGTAAACCCCGGTCGTGCGGTTCGTGAGCCCCGTTAGCATCGTAGCCCTCGCTGGCATACAGACGGGACTGGAACTGAAACAATTGCGAAACAGCGTGCCCTCAGCCGCCAGCCGATCCAGATTCGGCGTCTGCACATGCGGATGCCCCATACACCCCAGATGATCCCCTCGTTGTTCGTCCACACAAAATACCACAACATTCGGTCTCTGTACCATAATCCCCACTTCCTTATCGCCATCATCATGCCAGCAACACAGAACCGGAAACACACGCGCCGTATGATGCTCCATCCCGTCGAATCAAAT
>JBLRXB010000144.1:0-5583 GCA_047920915.1 Kiritimatiellia bacterium | reverse complement strand
CGCGGCCCGTCTTCGCTCTTTGAGCTACGCCGGACGCGGCCCGTCTTCGCTCTTTGAGCTACGCCGGACGCGGCGGGAAGGCAGGGTGATTTGGGGGGGGAGTCTTCAGTCTGTGGGCTGTGGTCGGTGGTCTGGCGCAGCCACTGCAGGAGTGCTTCGCGATTGGGGATGTTGCCTTCGAGTTGTTGGTCGTAGGCTTTTTTGAGGAGTTTGCCGATCCGGGGGCCAGGGTGGATGCCGAGGGCGATGATGTCCTCGCCGCGTATCCAGGGGTCCGGCAGAACGGGTTCCTGTTCAAAGGCCCGGATTTTTTCTTTGAGGAAGCTGTAATTATCCAGCATGCCGTGGCAGGCGCGGCAATCGAGTCGGTGCAGTTCCATTTCGGTCGGGAAATAAGGGCCACCCACGAGTCGGCGCAAGGTTGCTTTGCGCATGTTTTGTACTTCCATAAAGCGCATATGTCCGCGGACGGCGATGCAGACCTCCTCGATCAGGGCATTAGACATACGCAGCCGTCGCAAGATCGATTCGGCCATGCGCGCCCCCAGTTCGGCATGGCCATGGAAGCGGATGCGTTGTCCGTCGTGGGTAGCCGTGGCAGGTTTGGCGATGTCATGCAGCAAAACGGCATACACCAGCGCCGGGGTGCGGTGCTGCATGTCATCGAGCATCATGAGGGTGTGGGTGAGAACATCGCCTTCGGGGTGGAATTCCGGTGGTTGAGGCTGGTGTTGCAATGCGGATACTTCCGGCAGGAATACCGGCAGTAAACCGAGGTGTTCGAGCGTCCATACTGCTTGGCCCGCGCGTTGGGATTCGATCAGGATGCGGGTCAGTTCATCGCGGATCCGTTCGGGGCTGATGTGTGCCAGACTGGCGGCTTGGGTCTTGATGGCATTCGCCGTTGCCGGGTCGATTTGAAAACCAAGGCGATGGGCAAAGCGTACGGCGCGCAGCATGCGCAGATGGTCTTCCTGAAAGCGTTGTGCGGGGTTGCCCACGCAGCGGATCAGGCCATTTGCCAGATCGTCCTCGCCGCCAATAAAATCGTGCAGTTGATCGCGGATGGGATCGTAGAACATGGCGTTGATGGTAAAGTCGCGGCGTTGGGCATCTTCTGCGGCGGTGGCGAATTCGACGGCATCCGGGTGGCGTCCATCGGAGTACCCCCGATCGATCCGGAAGGTGGCGACTTCAAAGAGAAAGTTGTTGCGGGCAACAATTACAACGCCGAAGCTTTTGCCAACGGCATTGGCGCGCGGGAAGATTTGCAGCACCTGGTCGGGGGTTGCGGCGGTGGCAATATCGTAGTCGCAGGGTTCCTGCCCGAGGCGTTGATCGCGGACACAACCGCCCGCCCAGTATGTTTCGAAGCCCTGCTCCTGCAGCGTACGCACAACCATCGTGGCGGCTTGGCGCAAGGCGTGCTGCTGTTTTGCATCAGGCTGTGAGCTGGGAGACCACATGGTGTAGGATCGCTTTCATAACCGGCATGGCTTCGCGGGTGGCTGCCAGTACTTCGGTGTGCCCGAGCGGCGTAGCGGACACGCCGGCAGCCAGGTTTGTAATGCAGGAGACGGCGCCAACCTGCAAGCCGGCCGCACTGGCCAGTACGGCCTCCGGCACGGTGGACATACCCACGGCATCCGCTCCGAGTTGGCGGAACATGCGAATTTCGGCGGGTGTTTCATAGACGGGGCCCGAGGTTGCCAGGTAGACTCCTTGGTGGATGCTATGGCCGCTGGCACGTGCTGATGTGAGTAGCGCTTGCTGCAGTTGCGGTGTATAGACACGGCTTTGATCGGGAAAGCGTGGTCCCCAGATTTCCTGATGCGGTCCCACGAGAGGATTATGCCCCATGCCATTGATGTGGTCGGAAATCATCATGAGGTCGCCGGGTTTGAGCGTGGGGTTGATGCCGCCCGCGGCATTGGTGAGCCACACCTGTTTTGCGCCCATGCGTTTGGCGATATAGACAGGCAGCGCAACGGGTGTCCAGCCGAGGCCCTCGTACCAATGCCGGCGGCCCTGGAAGATCAAGGCCTGCTGCGTGCCGCTTTCGACCAGTAGTAATCTACCTTTATGGCCGATTACGCCGGTTGCGCCCATTGCGGGAATGGTGTCGTAGGGCATTTCGGTACGCACGGTAAACGCTTCGGCAATATCGCCCCAGCCAGAGCCGAGAATCATGGCATGCCGAATGGACTCGATGCCCAGCTTTTCCTGTACGATGCGGAAGGATTGATCGAGGGCGGCAATATCCATGCTTTGACCTTTCGTTGCGTTCTGCAATATCGCCGTCCGCCGGGTTTGTCCCGGTGGGGGCAAACGTTATCGGGGGGGGGCACGGCCTCTCCCAAACTTTCTTCACCACCGGGGTGAACCCGGTGGGATCGCAGAACGGTAAAAACTCCTTACGATGTACGGATAGTAGGCATAACTTGTGCGGCAAGTAAAGCTGCGCATGTTTGTGGATCGGAATGCGCCTCGATTTTGATGCTGGCGTGTCGTGCGTCCGCAAGATCATCAAAAGCAACGGTAATCAGGGCTTCGGGCGGGAAGCGTTGATCGATCCATTCCTGCGGGGGTGCTTGTTGCAACGCACAGATCACGACAGCGCCCTGATCATAGCAGAAGCGTGCGAGGTGCAGATGTCTGCGCTGGCGTTCCTGCTGGTCGAACGGGTTTTCGCGCAAATCGGCATTGATGCCTTTGGCGGTATTGTCATCGGTCAGGCGTATGACGTTCACGCCGGCATCAAAGAGCTGTTTTTCGAGCAGCGCGGCGGTTTGAAGGGGTTTTTCGGAGTCTTTAGCCAGGAACCACAGGCAGAGCGGTTCGTGCTTTTGGCGGTGGCTGCGGTCTGACAGGGCGACAAGTCCGGGGGTCCATAAGGTTTCGGCGGGGGCTGGTAACGGGATATGGGTAGACTGGGCGCGTTTAAGCTCGGTCAGTGTGGAGCGCGAGCTATGACGGATCATGCCGGCGCCGACGGTACGGAAGTCGTTGGGGTCGATCAAGGCAAAGCCGCCGGTTGCCCGGTTACGATCGTAGGGATCGAAGAATAGCGGTTGCGCGGTGCTGATGCGGACACGCGCGATTTCGTTCAGGTGCAGGGAGGAGGCATCGCTGCGATGCAGGGTGTTCACATCGAGCCGGTAGAGGATTTCGTCGATGATCGCCTTGGTGGTGCGGGTGGTATGCCGCAAGAGGATTTCCTTGCCGGGGATGAGTTCGAGGCGTTCATCCATCCATGCCACGGTGGCTTCAAATTCGCTTTCGATTTCGGGAATATTGTGACGCCGTACGATCATGTCGCCACGACTGATATCGATCTCGTCGGCCAGTGTCAATGTGACGGCTTCGCCTTCCCGTGCCTCCGAAGGGCTTTGTTGATGGCGAACGATTCCCGTTACGGTGGATCGCTGCATACCGGGCAAGGCGATAATTTCCTCGCCGACGCGGATGGTGCCGGATGCCACCATACCGGCGAATCCGCGAAAGTCCTGATTCGGTCGGATCACATATTGCACCGGTAAACGGAAGTCGACAAGGTTGCGGTCGGCTGTAATCGTGACATCCTCGAGGAACTGCAGCAAGGGGGAGCCTTGATACCAGGGTGTATTAGCGCTGCGATTCACGACATTGTCGCCGAGCAGGGCCGAGACGGGGATAAACGTGATGTCATGGATATTGAGTTTACTGGCAAACTGGCGGTATTCGTCCGCAATTTCGTCAAAGCGTTCCTTGTTATATTCCACCAGATCCATTTTGTTGATGCACACGACAACGTGTGGAATGGCCAGCAGACTGGCGATGATACCGTGGCGGCGGCTTTGCGGCAGAACGCCGTGGCGGGCATCGATGAGGATGATTGCCAGATCGGCATTGGATGCCCCTGTTACCATATTGCGGGTGTATTGTTCGTGGCCCGGGGTGTCGGCGATAATGAATTTACGGCGGGCGGTGGAGAAGTAGCGGTAGGCCACATCGATGGTGATGCCTTGTTCGCGTTCGGCCCGCAGCCCATCGGTCAGCAGGGCCAGGTTCACATTTTCCTCCCCGCGCAGTTTGCTCGAGTGCTCCAATTGTTCCATCTGGTCCTGGAAAATCTGTTTGCTGTCGAACAGCATACGTCCAATCAGGGTGCTTTTGCCATCGTCGACACTGCCGGCCGTCGTGAAGCGCAACAGGTCGCGTTCCTTGACAATGGTGAGATCTTGTGGTGGGGTGGTGTTTTGCATCATGCTCCTTGAGAATACTAGAAATAGCCTTGTTTTTTGCGGTCTTCCATGGCGGCTTCGCTACGTTTGTCGTCGGCCCGTCCGCCGCGTTCGGTTACGCGTGTGGCCGCTATTTCGTTAACGATATCCGCGATGGAGTTGGCTTCGCTCTCCGTGGCGCCGGTGCAGGTCATATCGCCGATCGTACGGAACCGGACCCGGGTGGTTGCGCTTGTTTCGTGCGCGAGCGGTTGGTTGTAGGGGCCTACGGCGAGAATGGTGCCCTGGCGCCGGACGACTTCGCGCTCGTGCGTGAAGTAGAGGGAAGGTAAGGGAATTTCCTCGCGCTGGATATATTGCCAGACGTCGAGTTCGGTCCAATTGCTGATCGGGAAGGCGCGGATATGTTCACCGGGGCGATGCAGACCGTTATAGAGATTCCAGAGTTCGGGACGTTGGTTTTTGGGGTCCCATTGTCCGAAGCGGTCCCGGAAGCTGAAAAAGCGTTCCTTGGCGCGGGCCTTTTCCTCATCGCGCCGGGCGCCGCCCAGCGCGCAGTTGAATTGGAATTCCGCGATGGCATCGAGCAGGGTGACCGTTTGGAGGGCATTGCGGCTGGGGTTGGGGCCTTCTTCTTCCTTGGCACGGCCTTTGCGGATCGAGTCCTCGACCGTACGTACGATGAGGTTAGCCTGGATTTGCCGGCACCAATCATCGCGATAGGTCAGGGTTTCCTCGAAATTGTGGCCCGTGTCAATATGCATCAACGGAAACGGGATTTTGCCGGGGTAGAAGGCTTTGACGGCGAGGTGACTCATAATAATCGAGTCTTTGCCGCCCGAAAACAGCATGACGGGGCGTTCGAACTGGGCGGCGACTTCCCGCAGCACGTAAATGGCCTCGGCTTCCAGTATATCCAGTGTGTTACGACGATAATCACTCATGTAAATCTTTCGCTTCTTTATCGGGTGCACATGCGCGTGAAAAAAATTGATACCGCAGGGTTTTACTTAATGCCAACGGCGGGGGCAACATAATTTTTGTGTGCAGCGGGCCTGTTTGGGAATGCCCGGGGATTCTATTGATTACGTTGTGGCTTGCCAAAGGGGCGGGTAGTGCGTAGAGTGCAGCGCGTTGCCCGGGTGGCGGAATGGCAGACGCAACGGACTTAAAATCCGTTATCCGCAAGGGTGTGCGGGTTCGAGTCCCGCCCCGGGTACCATTTTGCTGGCGCGAATCACAGATCACGAATAGCAATGTTTCGAATTGAAAATTATTGCATTGGAAACCATGACTGTTTTTTTTTTGCCGTCATACTGTATTCGTTAGCGATCGTTGTGAATCAGGCGTATTGTTGCAC
>JBLRXB010000143.1:0-5630 GCA_047920915.1 Kiritimatiellia bacterium | reverse complement strand
CCCGCGATGCCGATCATGCTCTCGTTTGACCTTGGTCTTGTGGTGTCCGGCATGGTGATGCCCTTTATGGCCATCATGGGCAGTCTTTTCGGCGTTATCTTCACCATGATGCTGAATCCGATTTTGCAGGGGCGCGGGATTCTGAATAGTTGGGAACCGGGGTTGAACGCACTGGAAGTGGTCCGTGCCAATGTTTTCGACTTCTATTTCAGTTTCAATCTGGGCTTGATGTTTGCGGTTGCGATCATCGGTTTCCTGCACATGTATTCGAAGCTCAAGGCTCGTAATAAAGAAGCCGACGAGATGGGCGCGACGAAAGTACAATGGAGCCGGCTGTGGGAGCAGAATCGTGCCCGCGGGGATATTCCGATCTGGCTCGGGATTATGATTTATGTTGCGGCAACGATGTTTTACATCAGTTTGGCGTATTGGTTGATCAATAAGGCCTCGGGGCCCTTAGCCGGGGATCCCTTCCCGCTGTGGTTGTTGGTTTTCTATGGGTTTGTCTGGACCCCCTTTGTCAGTTATATGTCCTCACGTATGGAGGGCTTGGTCGGCATGCAGTTCCAGATCCCGTTTGTCCGCGAGGCGACCTTTATGCTATCGGGATACAAGGGTGCTGCAATCTGGTATGCGCCGATCCCTTTTCATAATCATGCCTCACAGGTGCTGGAATTTCGTACGATGGAGCTGACCGGCACGAAGTTCACCGCGCTGATGAAGGCGGAGGCGATCACGTATCCGCTCATGATTATCAGTACATTGCTGTTTGCGCAGTTTATCTGGTCCATGGGGCCGGTTCCAAGTGAAATGTATCCCTATGCTAATGAGTTCTGGGAACTGCAGGCTTACAACGATGGGCTGATTGCAACGTCAACGTTGCCCGATGCCGGGATTAGCCCGTTCCGGGAGGCATTCCGGTTCGATTATATCGGGGCCGGCTTTGGTGGTGCCCTCCTGCTCTATGGTATTCTGGTGCACTTTAACTTACCGGTCTTTCTCGTATACGGTATGATCCGCGGTCTGGATCAGTCTCTGCCACATGCTATCATTCCAACGATTATCGGTGCATTGCTCGGGAAATTCGGCTGTCGCAAGTGGTTCGGGGATCGATGGCCACAGTATCGTGTGGTGTTTGCGGCTGGCTTCGGGGCGGGGCTTGGTTTGACATCCATGATGTCTCTCGGAATCGTGTTTATGTTAAAGAGTGTGAATGTGGTATTGCCGCTATAGTGTTTGATGGGTGAAACGATATGGTAGCAGAACGCCAGACAACAGTAGCAGAGGACGACGAGGATGTGTTGCCCCGTCTGGTTTCGCTGGCATGGGCGGGTTGGTCGCTCGAAATGCCCCGGCAGTGGCAACCACTCAAGCTGTTGGGTACACCCCAAAAAGGAAATGTGATTGTTGGAGACACGGAGTGTGCCATCTTTAGTGTTCACTGGGAGCGTCCGGAGGGACTTGCCATCAGTGAAGGGGATGCCTGGGTGGCCGGACGCTTGAAAAAGATGGGCTTGTCGGCCGAGCCGAATCCGCCTGCCCATGCGCATTTCACGGCGAGTGGCTGGGCACACGGGGTTCAGACGGAGGAGGATAAAAAGACGACCTACTGGTATGGTTACTCGGCGCCTGCCGGGCTTGTTCTGGGTGTGAAAGTGAATGGCATTTTGCCTGCGGACATCCGTCTCGCTATGGAGAAGGATGTTTTGCCATCTTTGCGCACGACACCCCAAACGCAGGCGCAGAATTGGTCTATGTACGACATAAGTTTCCAGTCCCCCGTACACTATAATCTGAAACAGCGGCATTTGTTTTCTGGTGATGTGGCCTTGTCTTTTGCCAAAGGGAGCAGGGATGTGTTGCTATTGCGCCAGATTTACCCGGGTGATCTGGCGTTGAAGCGGCGACCTTTTGAGCGCTGGCTGGATATGCGTCCTTTCAAGGAGCACCGGCGGTTGCGGCGGCGGGCGGCACGAACGGATGCGTGGTCTGACAGGGAACACAGGCATTTGACGGGTATTGTGCGGCATGGTCGGAAGCAATTGGGCATGCCTTTGGGGTGGTGTTCGCCGCGTTGGACGTGTGCACTGGCCGTACACGACGCGAATTTGAATCGCTTGCTGATAGCAGAGCATCTTTCGGCTGGTGCCGCTGACCAGCGGATGTGTGAGCGGGCGATCGTTCGTATGAATCAGGCGAGGCATTGATGGTAAAGGAGAAGAGGGACAATGGTGCGAATCTGGCAGCACGGAACGCGGCCCTGAAAGGGCGTCCGTTGTGCACCCCGCCGGTTCGTACAGAAGAAAAGGATGGCAAGCTATATGTTACCGTACGTTTTATACGGCCCCGGTGGCAGCGGATTCTGGGATCGGATGAAACGTGTGAACGGTCGTTTGGTCTCGATACGTATGGCAGGACCGTTTACGAGAGTTGTGATGGAAAGCGATCAGTCAAGAAAATCATCGAGCGCTTTGCAGCAAAAGTGCATGTGAGTATACCCGAGGCCGAGATGGCGGTGACCAAGTTCATGAAGACGCTTTTGACAAAGGGTTTGATTATAATGGAAATGGATCAGTAGGAAAAAGATGATGCGGATGTGTAACGTTTTGAGGGGCGATCCCTCCGGGTTTATCCCGGTGGTGAAGGAAGTTGAGAAAACAGGGGTAAGTGTCTCTCCGGCAACGTTTACCTCCACCGGGATAAACCCGGTGGGCGGTGAAGTTACAGACGGCACTAGGTTGTGCGGAGGAGGGTATCATGAGTGAAATGCAACAAATTATTATACTACCATACCGGAAGGTATTGCAGATTGCCTGGCAAGGCATGCGGATACGCTTGGTCAAGACGTTTCTTGTGACGAGTTGTATCGCGCTAGCATTGGCCTTTTTGACGTATATTCTTGTGTCCAATGGCATGCTGGAGCATCTGGGGGAACGTGCTTCGGAGCAATTACAACGGCGTCTAGCCCGTGAGGGCACGCTCGAATCGCTGTTGAGTACGGAACAGCGCTCGCAAACGGCATGGATGTTGGGCATTGCCTTGATGATCAGTTTTGCCGGTATTGTTAACGCCATGCTGATCAGTGTCACGGAACGTTTCCGGGAGATTGGCACGATGAAATGTCTGGGTGGACTGGACTCCTTTATTGTGAAACTGTATCTGGCAGAAAGCTTGTTTCAGGGAACGGTTGGTACGCTACTGGGTATGATCGTTGGCGTTGTGCTCTCTTACATCGAAGGCGTGAATCGGTTCGGCATGGAAGCATTTGTGTTATTGCCGGTTCTGTCTCTCGTACGGATTATGGTGATGAGTTTTGTTGCAGGCGTTGCGCTCACGGTGTGCGGTGCTTTATACCCTGCCTGGAGTGCGGCCAAGATGGAGCCTGTAGACGCTATGCGCAGTGAAGTGTAGCCAACGCGAAAGGTTTGTTATGTCGAAACATAAGAAAAAGAAGCAGAAGGACAAAGCTGCCAAAAGCCCCGTTGCTGATTCGGTGGAGCAGGTTCCGTTAGAGATGGATGCCGAGGCTGCCGAGAGCGTGGTGGAAGCAAAGGAGCAGACGGCCGAAGCGCAGGCCGAATTGGAGGCCGAAGCGAAGGATTTGCTGGCCACGCACATCGTGCGCGCCATGGGGGTGCACAAGGTGTTTACGATGGGCGAGGAGGAGGTACACGCTCTCAAAGGCGTGGATTTCAAGGTCAACCGGGGCGAATACGTGGCACTGATGGGACCTTCGGGATCCGGCAAGAGCACGCTCTTTAATATGATTGGTGGTTTGGACAAACCCAATGCTGGACGTGTTTTTATTGATGAGGTGGATATTGCGGCCTTGAGTACCTTCGAGCTCGCCTGGTTGCGTTGTCACAAGATCGGGTATATTTTCCAGACGTTCAATCTGATACCGGTGGCGACGGCGTTGGACAATGTGATGTTGCCGATGCTGTTTGCGGATGTGCAGCAAAGTGAGGCGCAGGACAAGGCGGTTGAACTGCTCAAAAAAGTGGGGCTGGGAGAACGTATCTTCCACAAGCCGATACAGATGTCGGGTGGTCAGCAACAGCGCGTGGCCGTGGCACGGGCACTTGCGAATGATCCGGCTATTCTGCTGGCGGATGAACCGACGGGTAACCTCGATAGTGTTACGGGGCGTCAGATTATTGAACTGATGCGTGAAATCAATGAATCGGAAGGGGTTACCGTGATCTGTGCGACGCATGATTACAAGATGCTTACGGTTTCTGACCGGATTGCCTGGTTAACCGATGGTATGATCTCGCGGTTTGCCTCGCGCGACGAACTGGATATCAAGGAGGGCAGTACGAATGCCAATTGACAACATTATTTCCGTGCAGGATGTAAAGCGCCGCTACATGATGGGCGAAGAGGTGGTCTGGGCGCTTGCGGGCGTGAGTCTGGATGTTAAGCGTGGGGAATACCTGAGTATTATGGGACCATCGGGATCCGGCAAGAGCACGCTCTTTAATATGATTGGTGGTCTGGATCGTCCGACCGAAGGAACGGTGCTCATAAATGACAACGATGTCCGGAAGATGGATTTGCGGCAGATTGCGTATTTGCGCTGCCATAAAGTCGGATTTATTTTCCAGACCTTTAATCTGATCCAGGTGATGACGGCGGAGCAGAATGTCATGCTTCCAATGACCTTTGCTGGTGCTTCGGATGTGGATGCCTCCAAACGTGCCCGTGAGATTCTAGACCGCGTGGGGTTAGGAAAACGCTATGATCACCGTCCGGGGCAGTTGTCCGGTGGTCAGCAACAACGTGTTGCGATTGCGCGTTCCATGGCAAATGATCCTGATATTATCCTGGCAGATGAACCGACTGGAAACCTGGACCTGAAAACGGGTGAAGAGATTATTAACATGCTGGCCATGTTTCGGGATGAATTTGGCAAGACGATTATCAGTGCAACGCACGATCACAAGATGCTGGCTGCATCGGATCGCGTCGTCTATCTGGTGGACGGCAAGATCACAGAAATCAAGCAACGTCATGAAATGCATATCGAGCAGGGTGGCATTGCTGACAAGCAAGCCGAAGCAAGCCTGGCTGGTAGAAAGTAGCAAGAGAAAACGAATTTGGGTGCCGATCCCACTGGGTTTATCCCGGTGGTGAAGGAAGTTGAGAAAAGGGGCGTACGTTTTCCTCAATGTTTACCTCCGCCGACACAAGGTCGGCGGGCAGTGCGGTACCGGCCTAGAGGTAGATGACAATGAACTTACAGTCCGGATCCTTGATTTTTGATGTATCGGGGCGTGATTTGCTGATCACGCGAGACTTTTCGGCGGCTGAGTTGAAAGAGCGTCGGCAGCGCATTGCCGCGCAGATGGAAGCGGGCTCGAAGCTGCTGATTGCAGGTGCGCCGCCGGTTCCGGAAGACCGGCAGGTTCAGGATGCCAATTTCTATTACTTTTGCGGGTTGGATATCCCGCATTCGTACTTGCTTGTTGAGGGGCAAACCGCGCGGACGACGGTTTTTTTGCCATCGCGCGATGTGATGGATGGACTTGTCGAGGACAAGCTCGGATTCGAGGATGCCGATTACATTCGTGTGCGACTCGAGCTGGATATGGTAGAACCCAGTACGAGCCTTGCTGATGCTCTCCGGG
>JBLRXB010000142.1:0-5673 GCA_047920915.1 Kiritimatiellia bacterium | reverse complement strand
TGGTGCCGAAACCAAGTCGAGTTCTCTCTATTGCGGATATGGATGCCGCGATTGCAGGTGGAGCAAAACCATGATCGGACTCGATACGAATGTGCTGATCCGATATATCGTACGCGACGACGATGAACAAGCTGCGGCAGCCACACGGTTGATCGATTCTCAATGCACGGAAGATGCCCCGGGGTTTGTCAATCTTGTGGTTCTGTGCGAAGTCAGTTGGGTGCTTGCAAGGGGTTACAAGTATGACCGCGCAACGGTTGCGCAGGTGATACGAGGAATCCTCAGTTCTTCGGAGCTGATTGTTGATCAATCAGATACGGCTTGGAGTGCGCTGGGTCGCTTTGAGGCGGGGAAGGCGGATTTTGCGGACTGCATCATTGGCGGGCATAATCGAAGCATGCAGGCGCAGCCTACCTATACATTTGATCAGTGTGCTGCCGAGAATTCAGATTTTATGCTTGTTGATGTGTAAATGCGTATTGTTTGCTGTAGGGGGAAAAGATTGAATCTGTTGCGCAGGCGTGCGAGAGTGTGAGGCGCGTTTGTTGATCATGCACAACGTGTGTAAAGCGATGGCGGGCGTTTGTCCATATATGGATGAGGGATGATTATGAAAATATATTTGAATGGTGTGTTGGTTCCGAAGGAAGAGGCGGTTGTCTCGGTTTTTGATCATGGCTTATTGTATGGCGATGGTGTCTTCGAGGGTATCCGTTGCTATAATGGTCGCGTGTTTGCGTTGGAGGAGCATATAGAGCGGCTGTATGACTCTGCCAAAGCGATCGCTTTGGAAATCGGGATGACGCGTCCGGAGATGTCGGATGCAGTCGTGATGACGTGTCGCGAGAATGGTCTGCGCGATGGGTATATTCGTCTGGTTGTGACGCGGGGTGTGGGAACGCTTGGGCTGAATCCGTATCTTTGCGAGAAGCCGCAGATCATCATTATTGCTGCCCAAGTGCAACTTTACCCGAAGGAACTTTATGAGAATGGGCTGGCGCTGGTGACGGTGGGTACGCTGCGTAATTTACCGGAAGCCCTGAATCCGCGTATCAAGAGCTTGAATTATCTCAATAATATCCTGGCTAAGATCGAGGCGATCAATTCCGGTTGTATGGAGGCCGTGATGCTGAATGCGCAGGGTGCGGTGGCGGAGGCGACCGGGGACAACATTTTTGCGATTCGTGGCAATGTGCTGCGGACACCGTCGGTAACGGAGGGTGCGTTGGAGGGCATTACGCGTAATGTCGTCATGCAACTGGCACGTGAGAAGGGCATGGATGTTCGTGAAACGCGTATGAGCCGGTATGATTTGTATACGGCGGATGAGGTTTTTCTCACGGGCACAGCCGCCGAGGTCATTGGCGTGATCAATATTGATAAGCGTACGATTGGTGACGGGAAGCCGGGGCCGGTTACCAGTGACCTGATGAAAACGTATCACGCCTATGTTTGCTCGCATGGTGCTGAGATAGGCTTGTAGCTGGAGTCGTTGTATTGAAGGCCTGTGAAATCTGTGAAAAAGTTGAGGCCTGTGTCGAGGTCAAGCACTACGAGGACGGGGAATTGCGTGAGCTTTCCTTGTGTGCGGATTGTGCCCAGAAGCATGGCTTGAAATTGCCGGCGAGTCTGGCGGACTTTTTGCTCGAGACGACGTTGCAGGATGTCGCGGCGAAAACGCCCCCGCTTGATGCGGGCGTAGATCCCTCTTTCCGGTGTCCGGCCTGTCGTATGCGTTTGCTTGATTTTCGCAATTCGGGTCGTTTGGGGTGTCCGGAGTGTTATCTTGCATTTGGCGAGATGCTGGAGCCGATGTTGATGGGGATGCACCGTAGTTTGGCGTATCAAGGGGCGGTTCCTTCTGGCATCAGCAAACATGCCGGTCGGCTGGAGCAGGCCTTGCAGGAGGCTGTGGCGCGGGAGGACTTCGAGGAGGCGGCGCGTTTGCGGGATCAGCTACGCGAAGTACAGGATGTTGCGCAGGGCAAGCAAAGGGAGTTTTGGTTTGAAGAAGACCAGTAAAACGCGAACGAGGCGTATTGCCCGCCCTTTGCCATACGAGGCACTGGTTTGCAGTAGCCGCATACGGCTTGCGCGCAATTTACGCGGGGTGCCTTTTCCTGGTTGGGCAGACACGCAGGCGCGTGTGCAGGTATGGGAACGGGTATCTGGATTGCTACATGGTAGCGCTTGTATGTCCCAACCACTGGTCCGGGCCATGGGTGAACTGGATGCGTTGGAGCGTATGATTTTGCAGGAGCGGCGGCTGATCAGTCTTGAGCTGGCGGCAGGGGATGCGACTTCCGGTGTAATCTACGAGTCGGCGGGACGACTCTCTATTATGATTAACGAGGAAGACCATTTGCGTTTTCAAAGTGTTGCGCCGGGGTTTGCCTTGCAGGAGGCTTGGAATGCCTTGCAGGTGGTCTATGATGATGTTGCGGCGATGCTGCCTTTTGCGTTTTTGCCAAGATATGGGTATTTGACGGCCTGTCCAAGTAATGTTGGCACGGGGATCCGTGCCAGTGTTATGGTGCATTTGGCTGGTTTGCGGTTGCTGGGAGAATTGGATGCCGTCGTGCGCGGCCTGCAACGGACGGGGTTTGCGGTACGCGGAATCAGCGGCGAGGGGTCGAGCGCCAAGGGCGGTTTTTGCCAGATATCGAACCAGAAAACACTGGGTTTGAGCGAGGCTGATACGCTGCGGGAGGTTTGTACGATGGTCGAATCTGTTTTGCAGGCCGAGTATGGGGCTCGCGATCGCTTGCAGCACATGCGGCCGCTTTTGCTTGAGGATGCGGTTGCGCGGGCTTACGGTGTGCTGCGGCATGCACGGCTGCTTTCCACTGGTGAGGCACTGGATTATCTTTCGGCTGTCATGCTGGGGGTAGAAAGAGGTATGCTGGGCGGCGTGGATATGGGTATGATACGGGATTTGCTGCGGGATGTGCAGCCGGGACACTTACAATTTCAATCGGGAAGAACGCTTGCCCCCGAAGAGCGCGATCAATACCGCGCCACGTATTTGCGGCAGGCATTAGCATCAATGGAGCTGATATGAGTAATGCAGGAGGATTTAGTAACTTTACGCCACGTGCGCAACAGGTGATCAATCTGGCGCGCCGGGAGTCGGATCGCTTTAACCATCCGTACATCGGGACGGAGCATCTTTTGCTGGGGCTGATTGCACTGGGAGAGGGGGTTGCTGTCACCGTGTTGGACCGTCTGGGCATATCGCTCGAGGCGGTGCGCATCGAGGTGGAAAGTGCTGTGGGGCAGGGACCTGAAACCAAGGTAGAGGGCAATGTGCCGTTTACACCGCGTTCCAAGAAGGTTTTGCAATTGGCGTTGGTCGAGGCGCAGAGTTTGAATCACACGTATGTTGGCACCGAGCACATTCTGCTTGGATTGTTGCGAGAGGGCGAGGGTGTGGCGGCGCAGGTGCTACGGAATTTGAATGTGAATCTGGAGGCGGCGCGGCGTGAGGTGATGCGCGAGCTGGATCCGAATTTCGAGCCATCGGAAGAGGATCCGGTGACGGCCGGCAAGGGGGGCGCTAGTGGCGAACCCAAGAAGGACCCCAAGACCCCTGCGCTGAATGCGTTCGGGCGCGATTTGACCCAGATGGCGAGGGAGGGCTCGCTGGATCCTGTGATTGGACGGGAAAGCGAGTTGGAAAGAGTGGTTCAGATTCTATGTCGCCGCAATAAGAATAACCCGGTTCTTCTGGGGGATGCCGGTGTGGGTAAGACGGCGGTTGTGGAGGGATTGGCGCAGGCCATGGCGCTAGGAAATGTGCCGGAGAGTATGCGTAACCGCAAGGTCATTACCCTGGATATGGCCTTGATGATTGCCGGCACGAAGTATCGTGGGCAATTCGAGGAGCGTATCAAGGCCGTGATGGATGAAATTCGCCGCGCAGGCAATATTATCCTGTTTATCGATGAGTTGCATACCATTGTGGGGGCTGGTTCCGCCGAGGGTACGATGGATGCATCGAACATCATCAAGCCCGCGCTGTCGCGCGGCGAATTGCAGTGCATCGGTGCTACCACGCTGGATGAATATCGCAAGTATATCGAAAAAGATGCCGCGCTCGAGCGGCGTTTCCAGACGGTTCGCGTTGAGGCACCGAGCGTGGAGCATACCGTCGCGATCTTGCGTGGCTTGCGCACGCGGTATGAAGAGCACCACGGTGTGAGCTATACCGAGCAGGCGTTGGAGGCGGCGGCCAAGCTTTCGGATCGTTATCTGTCCGGGCGTCATTTGCCGGATAAGGCCATTGATATTATTGATGAGGCTGGTGCGCGGGCGCAGATTCTCGCTAGCACTCGATCGCCGGATTTGCGTGAGCAGGAGGCTGAAATTGAGCGGGTGCGTCTTGCAAAGGAAAAAGCTATCCGTGAGCAGCATTTCGAGGAGGCCGCGACCTTGCGCGATCAGGAGCAAATTGAAACCGAGAAGTTGGATGCCACGGTTGCCGCCTGGAAAACCTCTTTAGGAGAGCGCCGTTTGCAGGTTTCCGAAGAGGATATCATGCAAGTGATTTCGAAATGGACGGGTGTACCGTTGCAGCGCATGGAAGGCAAGGAGTTGGCGCGGATGCTCAACCTCGAGGAAGAGTTGGCGAAGGCCGTTGTTGGCCAGTCCGATGCCGTAAGTGCGATTGCACGGGCGCTGCGGCGGTCGCGGGCGGATTTGAAGGATCCGAAACGTCCGATCGGATCATTCATATTCCTTGGTCCGACCGGTGTGGGCAAAACGTTGCTGGCTAAGACACTGGCGGAATGTGTGTTTGGGGATCGCGAGGCCTTGATCCAGATCGATATGTCCGAGTATATGGAAAAATTCAATGTATCGCGGCTGGTGGGATCACCGCCCGGTTATATCGGGCATGATGAAGGCGGACAATTAACGGAGCGTGTGCGTCGGCGTCCTTACTCGGTGGTTTTGTTTGACGAAGTGGAGAAGGCGCATCCGGATGTGATGCACATGCTGCTGCAAATTCTGGAAGAGGGCAAGTTGACGGATAGTGTTGGTCGGCAGATCGATTTCCGTAATACGGTGGTGATTCTGACATCTAATCTGGGCCATGGTAGCGGTACAATGGCTGGTGGTTTGGGTTTTGGCGATGTGACAGAAACGGCGAATTACGCGCAATTGAAGCAGCGCATGCTGGATGCTGCGAGGCGCGCCTTCAAGCCGGAGTTTCTGAACCGTATCGATGAACTGATTGTTTTCCGCGAACTGGGAGAGGGTGATATTGAAACCATTCTGGATCTTGAGTTGCAAAAAGTGCGCGATCGGGTGGCTGTTCGCGGCTGGCGTTTGCATTTGCAGAAGAAAGCGCGTGCGTTCCTTTTGAAACAGGGCTACAACCGCAAGATGGGGGCGCGTCCCTTACGGCGTGCGTTGTCACGCTATCTGGAAGATCCTTTGGCGGAACAATTGTTGCGTGGGGACATGCGCGGGTCTGGCGTTATCAATATTTCGGAGAAAGACGGGGCTTTGGTTTTTACGCCGAAGACGCAGAACGCCAGGAAGGAAGAGATGGCCGTCGCGGAGTAAGGGGGGGCGAAAAGCTCGCCGTCCTGAAGCGCTAAAGCACTGAAGCTGGAGGGGCGGTTGCCGTATACCGCAATGATAACCGGGGGTGTGCTTTTGTTTTACACA
>JBLRXB010000141.1:0-5681 GCA_047920915.1 Kiritimatiellia bacterium | reverse complement strand
CATAGTTCTCATTCATCACCGTGACATAATAGAAAATATCCTCGCCATCTGCGTACATGCGCTTCATGCCATCCTGCACAATGGTTGTCAGCTCAAACGCATAGGCAGGATCATACGCCATCAGATTGGGAACCGTTAGCGCCCACAAATGACTGTTGCCATCCTGATGCTGCAACCCTTCCCCCGCCAGCGTCGTTCTGCCAGAGGTTGCCCCAAGTAAAAAGCCCTTGCAACGACTGTCGGCAGCTGCCCAGATCAAATCACCCACCCGTTGAAACCCGAACATCGAGTAAAAGATGAAGAAAGGTATCGTGTTGATGCCATGATTGGAGTAGGCCGTACCAGCAGCAATGAACGAACTCAACGACCCGGCCTCGGTGATACCCTCCTCCAGAATCTGCCCGTCCGTTGCTTCCTTGTAATACAGGAGATTGTCGGCATCAACGGGTTCATAAAGCTGACCGGGATGCGAATAAATGCCACATTGACGGAAAAGCGCCTCCATCCCGAACGTACGCGCCTCATCCGGCACAATCGGCACCACCAGTTTACCCAATTCCTTGTCCTTCAACAATTTTGCAAGAATCCGAACAAACGCCATCGTTGTTGAAACCTCACGATCGCCCGTGCCCGCCTTGAATTCGGCAAAGAAATCCTCCGGCGGGGTCTGCACCTTCGATAACATGCCATGACGCGACGGATTGAAGCCGCCTAGCGCTTCACGACGCGCCAGCAGATACGCCTTCTCTGGACCATCTTCCGGCAACTGGTAAAAGGGCAGTTCGTTGACCTGCTCATCCGAAATCGGTATATGGAAGCGCGAACGGAACGCCAGCAACTCTTTCTCTTTCAACTTCTTCTGCTGGTGGGTGATGTTCAACCCTTCACCACCATCGCCCATCCCGTAACCCTTGACCGTCTTGGCAAGTATCACCGTCGGCACACCCTTGCTATCGGTCGCAGCCTTGTAAGCCGCATACACCTTGGCCGGATCATGACCACCACGCAGCATCTTCTTCAACTGCTCATCAGATAAATGCTGCACCATCTCCAGCAAACGGGCATCCACACCAAAGAAATCCTTGCGAAAATAGGCACCATCCTCAACGATGTACTTCTGATATTGCCCATCGACAACTTCGTTCATACGGCGTGCCAGCAAACCATGCTTGTCCTTGGCCAGTAACGCATCCCATTCACTGCCCCAGATCACCTTGATCACGTTCCAGCCCACACCACGGAAATTCGCCTCCAACTCCTGAATCATCTTACCGTTGCCACGAACCGGACCATCCAAACGCTGCAAGTTGCAGTTGATCACAAAAATTAAATTATCCAGCTTCTCGCGTGCTGCCAGGCCAATGGCACCCAACGTCTCCGGCTCATCACACTCACCATCCCCCAGAAACGCCCAGATCTTCTGGTCGCTGGGCTGCTTCAAACCCCTATCTTCCAAATACTTGATGAAACGAGCATGATAAATCGCCGTAATCGGACCTAGCCCCATCGAAACAGTCGGAAACTTCCAGAAATCGGGCATCAGCCAAGGATGCGGATACGACGAAAGCCCCGGTCCATCCTCATGCAATTCATGGCGGAAGTTCTTGATTTGCTCCACCGGCAACCGCCCCTCCAGAAACGCACGCGAGTACACACCAGGCGAAGCATGCCCCTGATAATAAATTAAATCACCAGTATGATCATCCGTCTGCCCACGGAAAAAATGATTGAAACCAACCTCGTAAAGCGTCGCCGACGAAGCATAACTCGCAATGTGCCCACCAATACCCTCTTCTGAACGATTGGCCTTGACCACCATCGCCATCGCATTCCAGCGAATAATGCTACCAATGCGGTATTCAAGCTCCAGATCGCCGGGATAGGGAGCCTGCTCGCTGGCCGGAATCGTGTTAATATAAGGCGTATTTGCCGTGAAGGGCAGTCTGGCCCCCTTTTGCTGCGCAAATGAAGACAAATCCCGGAATAGCTCGGATACCCGAGGCGATCCGGCCCGATCCAGCACCTCATCCAAGGATTGAATCCACTCCTGTGTTTCAACGGCATTCGCCTGCTCTGCAGTAATTTCTTTTTCAGCCATGATGATTCTCTCTACTCTTTCTATACGGTCAAAAAAACGTTTAGACGCGTTACGTATTACATTGAAAGTGAACTTCATAACATCTTTTTTTTCACGATTCGAGAAAAACTATACAAAAGAACACGGGAAATTTTACGCGAAAATTCCGTTGCACCTGAAGCCTTTGAAGCCCATGATAGCCCCCGGAACAGTAATCTGGAGACGGGACTATATGAATACAACGATTATCGGAGATGGCGGCTGGGGTACGGCCCTCGCTCTCGTTCTTTCGAACAACGGACATAACGTACGCGCATGGGGCCCTTTCGCCGAAAATATCGCCAGCATTCAGGCAAACGGTTGCAACGAGGCGTTTTTGCCCGGTGTCTCCCTGCCCGATACCATCACCTGGACCGCCGATCCGGAGGCTGCCGTGAAGCATGCTGATTTGGTCGTGCTGGCTATCCCAACCCAATTTTTTCGCGCTGTAACCGAACGCTTCCGGCATTGCATGCCGCCCGCCGCAACCGTCGTCAGCGTCACCAAGGGCCTGGATCGCGAAACGCACCAAACCATGACTGCCGTCGCCGCACAAACACTCGCCTGCGAGCATGTTGCCGCCCTTTCCGGACCCAGCCACGCCGAGGAAGTCGCCCGCGGTATCCCAACGGCCGTCGTGTCTGCTGCGCAACAGGAAACCGATCGCGCGAAAGTCCAAGCCGCATTCAACGGCAATGCGTTCCGCGTCTATACCAGCGACGATGTCACCGGCGTCCAGATCGGTGGCGCACTGAAAAATGTCATTGCCATCGCCGTTGGCATCAGCGATGGCCTCGGATTCGGCGACAATACCAGAGCAGCACTAATCACACGGGGACTCGTGGAAATCAGCCGCCTCGGAGCCGCGCTCCACTGCCAGCCAGCCACATTTGCCGGTCTCAGCGGCATGGGCGATCTCATTGTCACCTGCACCAGCCGACACAGCCGCAACCGTGGCGTTGGCGAACGAATCGGCCGCGGCGAAACACTCGCGCAAATCACCAGCGGCATGCGGCAAGTGGCCGAAGGCGTATGGAATTGCGACAATGCCCTCGCGTTGGCCCGCGAACACGGCGTGGACCTACCCATCACGCAACTCGTCCATCAAATCCTGCACGGTCAAATCGCACCCCAGCTAGCCGTCGAAACCCTCATGGCACGCGATACCAAACCCGAGTAGTGCCGCCTGGCGAAAACATGCCCTTACGGCCCACCAGGAAGGCAATGCTTCTCGGAAAGCCGTCTCCATGCGGGCTGTCCATGTGGAGCCGAGGATAAACGCGGCGGGGCTTTCCATTGGCTGGCGCATCCAGTCCTGCTCCCCGTGTTCACAAGGGCAAACGAAACCCAGCGCTCCTATGCGGCGACCTTGGCCGCATCGCGCTGCCGTTGCAGATACAACTGCACAATCGACAATCCCTGACTCACCGACCAGTACAGCACCAGCCCCGATGGCATATTGTAAAAGATAAACAACATCATGATCGGCATAAACGCCATCATCTTCTGCTGTTGTGGATCGCCCGCTGAAGGCGTCAAACGCTGCTGCAATACCATGGTTGCCGTCATCAGAAGCGGCAAAATATTCAACCCGCCAGCCGGGAACGGCAACACCCCCGCCAGCAAACCCTCCGGCTCACTGAGATCCGCAATCCACAAGAACCGCGCAAAACGAAGCTCTACGGCACTGCGCAACACCGTAAACAGACCAATAAAAACCGGAATCTGGATCACCATGGGAATGCAACCGGCCAACGGATTCACCTTGTGCTCGCGATACAAAAGCATTTGCTTCTCTTGCATCTTCTTGGGATCGCTCTTGTACTTTTCACGCAACTTCTTCAGTTCCGGTTGCAAAGCCTGCATCCGCTTCATACTCTCGGTGCCCTTGTGCGTCACCGGCCAGAACAACAACTTCACAATAATTGTCAACAAAATCACGGCCACGCCGTATCCACCCGGAATCACATGTTCAATCCCATTCAACAACGGCAACAAAATCTGGCAAATCCACTTGAAGAAACGACCGAACTCCATAACATCTGCACGTTGATTCCCAGTCTGACGCAAGAGGGTATACTTCTTCGGCCCCGCATAATACTGGATCGACGTCTCAATTTCTTCACCCGCCGCAAGCTCCCGCACCGGCAACGCAAGAACCGCTCCCACGGACGACACCACAAATGCGTCGCCACCACCACGCTCCGCCTCAATCACGAGTGCGGCCACCCCGCTGTCCGGCTCGACAATCTGTACAAAAAACTTATTCTTCACCGCCGCCCAGACAACCGGATCCTCGAAACGCTCCGTTGCCACCAGCGGTACATGGCGCAAATCCGGACTGCCACAACCACCACGAACACCAAAATAGCCCCTTATGCTGCGACCCGTATGCACCACGCGGCCACCATCCACCGGCAGAAAATCCACCCCAAGATAAGACATCCCACGCATGCCGGGACCAGCCTCCTGCAATTCCATGGGGCCCGGATGCAGCGTTTGTCCCTCCAGCACCACAGCCGCATCGCCCAGATTCGAAAGTACATCACGAACCGCAATTTCATAACCATCTGTCAGGCTGATATGACGCACCAGCCGCAGCACCTCCGTCTCCGACGTCATGACAATGCCGGAACCATCCTCAGATGGCTCCATGCGGAATAACGGCGTGCGCGCAAACCCCGGCAAGCCACCGTAGCGCAGTGCTGGCATACCCGCAAAATCCAGCACCACCGGTTCATCACGCCGATCCACGCCTGCCGCATATTCGAACAACGCAATCGACGCAATAGCACCACCATGCGAGGTAAACGCCACCTCGAACACCGCATTACTCAGCGTTACCAACACCGGCTCGGGCAATTCCTCCCATTCATCCACATCCTCTGGTGTGACCACCGCAGGCGTGACGTCCCGTGCGATAACCGCCGGATCCAAGGGGCGCTCCGGGATAACCACAGGGGCAACATCTGGATCAGGTACAATTTCCGGCTCCGGAACCAATTGCCGTCCCATAAAAGACCACGCAATCAGCGCGGCAACAAGTAACCCGACTACTACACGATCCGTCTTGTTCATAGCTTAAGAACCTTTCTCAATATGCATCTGCAAATCCGGCACAGGGTCAATCCCGCCCGGATGGAAGGGATGACACTTCACAATTCGCTTCAAACCCAACCAAAAACCCCGCAAAACCCCATACCGCGAAATCGCATCATACGTATAAACAGAGCAACTGGGATGAAACCGGCAACAGGGACCCAGCCAAGGCGACACAACCATCTGATACAATCGAATACAGGCCAGGGGCAGTATGCGAAAATGGCGGATCATGCATCACCCCCACGCAGATCTGCAGGCGGCAAGCGCGAAACCAATTGACGAAAATCCTTCCGAACCATCTGTATGCCAGATGCCAAAATCGACTTCCTGGCAACCAACACAAAATCATACACCTGCGGAAGGGCACCCCGCTCAAGCCGAAACGCTTCCCGCAATAGCCGCTTGGCACGATTGCGCTCAACCGCTCTTTTAAAGGTGCGCTTGCTGGCGATCACGCCGCAGC
>JBLRXB010000140.1:0-5698 GCA_047920915.1 Kiritimatiellia bacterium | reverse complement strand
ACGCCCCAGCTTCCAAAGTCGCGCGCGGCATGCGCAACATACTCCACGGGGAATAACGGCGAATCCCCATACGCGATGGAGGTCTCGAACGAGGGGCTATCCCAGGCCCGCACGAATACATACCCATCTGGCAAATCCGCCGGCAATCGGAAGGTCTGGCTAAACCGTCCCGCATCCGCGGGCACACCTTGCCCGGTTCCGAAGTGCCCATACAAACGACCATCCAGTACCGTTCCGAGCAAATGCTGGCCAGGTGCGGGTTGACCGTCCGGCGTCGGAGGCAACACGGCATCCACTGCATTCGCCAATAAAACCTGATAACGGGCGGATGCAGCACTCCCATCCCCTTTCAGCGGGTGCCCACGCCAATCGGTAACCGTTCCGCTCGTATAGACCCGCAACACGGGCGTGGAAATGGCAAAGTTCACGGGCACGGCACGCACATCCACGCCGGCAGCCTCGCCCAGAATCACGATTACCGCCTGCTCGGTTTCCGGACGCGCCGGATATACCGCCGACATCGAAATGCCAATCTCCCCGATGCCGCCAGCCGGTACGGTTCCGTGGACTTCCTGGGCAGAAGTTGCCGCTACGCCAACAGCACCAACGCCCACGGAGGGATGCAATCCCAGCCAGGCAACCTCGGCTTCGCTGTTCTCATACAAGCCATTCCACAAGAGCCCTCGCAACACATCGAGCCAAATCCCTGGTGCCTGCCAATCACCGGCATCGCGATTGCCAGACCACATATGCAATTGCCCGGCCCCGTGGCGCCGCATGACCACCTTGTTGGCCAATTCTGCCTCGAACAGCACGCGCGACAAGGACGGATTGACAGCCGCCACATCATAATGCTGCGACGCACCCAGCACATACTGCCCGGAATCTGAAAGCGAGATAAATGGACTCTCAAAGATGCGGCTTGCAAGGATCTGACCGTCAGATCCCTCTTCAGCACGATCCGGACTGTCAATACCGAGCAGGCGCACTAACACATGGTTATCCGGAAACGAAAGCGGGTTGCTTCCTGTAATGAATGCATACCCCCCTCGCTCCGTGTACGTACGAAATGCCGACTGCTCAAGGTTCGAGAACAGGCGGCCATTGCCATCCGGACCACTCAGATCCGCAATCACAGCATCATACCCCGCAAGAACGGCAGCATGATTACTCCAGCGCACCTGCTGCTGTAGCTGATAGCTCCCTATAAAAGGCGAGAACACCTGCCGCCGGACAAAGTTCTCGGTGTAGTGCGAAACGTCAAACCCCATCGCTTCCAACGGTGCCACAAGCACATCCAGGGAGGTGCCATCCGAAATCAGGGCTACCCGGCGCTGCGGTACCGCACGAGCCACAAAGGCAAACGGTGCGTCCCCGGCATCATTGAGGATCGCCAATACTTGCTCTACCTGCCCACCGAGAACGCCATCGACGGCAACTTGCGCCACATTCGGATGGCCCACAGGTGCTCCGACCACAATGTCACCTAATGACACATCAGCACCACTGATGCTAAATGTTTGCTCATGCCGACTGTGCGCAGCCGGAATCACGCGCAGATGATACTCGCCATCCGCCAACCCACGCAACACGAACGTACCATCCGGCTTGGTCGCAGTCCGTGCGCCGCGCGCACCAAATGCCTCGATCAGCGCCGTAACGCCAGCACCATCAGCCAAAACACGCCCGCTGGCATGCTGGCCCAACAAAACCGGTATCTCGATGGGAATGGTTCCAACAAGCGTTTCGCCTTGGAACAGATCCAGAATCAGCGTTACGTCGGCATCCACACCCTCCCCCAGCGTCACCACAAACGGTGCCTCGGATTCATCGGTCATCTCCCCGTAGAACGTTCCCCAAGTGGCAGTGCCCGTTTGCATCGATACGTCGCCATGCGAACGCAGCGCACCATGCACCTGCATCGCAGCACCCGAACCACGATTGCGCAACGTAACCCACAACGAAAGCGTATCACCCGGCGAGGCCGCCAGACCATCCGGCCAATCCGCGGCATTCTCTATCCGCACATCTTCATACTCCAGCCAGGCACGCGGACCAACCGCAACGGACACAGGCACGATCGACGACTCCAGACTACCAGCCAACTGAATGAGAATGTCAGCCCGGTAGTCCATATCACGCGCCTGTAATACGGCGGGATCATTTACCGTAACCGATAATTCTATTGCTTCGCCAGGCGCAAGCGTGGTCTGCGTTTGATCAAGCGCGAGCCACTGCGCCCCCAATGCCTGCATGGCTCCCCAGGCATCCAAGTGGCCGCTCGTGGACACCCACCCCTCCAAACGCGAATCCTTGCGTACACCACGCAAAATAGCATCGCGAATCACGGTATACGGTGCATCCGGGTCGAGGCTCCACAAGAGTGCGGCTACCCCCGTAACATGCGGGGCCGCCATCGAGGTTCCACTAATCGACAAATATTCGGGGAACCCGCCCGATGACCATGTGCTCAGGATATCGACGCCCGGAGCCGCAAGTTGCACGCGATTCTTGCCAAAATTACTAAAGGTTGCCAGCTCGCCATGATGATCGCTTGCAGCCACCGTAATCACATTATCCAACACACCCCCATAGCCGGCCGGATAAGCGCGCTTATGCTCGAGATCCAAAGCACTATTACCGGCTGCTGCCACCACCAAGTGGTTCTGTGTGGCTGCATACAAAATGGCATCACGCATTACGCCTGCCGTCTCCGGCCCCCCCCAGGAATGATTGCTGACTTGCGCACCATTTTCAGCCGCATACTCAATCGCCTTGGCAATCCGCGCAGAACTGGTAAAGGTCGAAAACGGCCCCGTCAAACGCAACGCCATCAACTGGACATCCCAGTTCACACCAACCACACCTTCACCATTATTACCCACAGCACCAATTGTGCCAGATACATGCGTACCATGACCGGAGGTGAAGATGTCATCATCCTCGACATTGTTATCCCAATCATAGAAATTCCAACCGTGGATGTCTCCCGTGATCCCCTCCGTTGTGCCCGGAGACGGATTCTCCCACAAATTTGCCGTTATATCCTGGTGCGAAGTCAGGATGCCGGTATCGGCTACACCGACAACCACATCCCGTGACCCGATGGTGTGTGCCCAAGCTTCCCTCGCCCGGATATCCATCCCCAGCGTGCCCCCCGTTTGGCGGCGGTTGTGCAACCCGTACATACGCCAATAATCTGGATCATTCGGTTCCGGCAGCGCATAGGACTCCGCCACATAATCGGGTGCAACCAGCAAGACACGATTATCCTCCTCCATGGCGGCAGGTGAAGCAGTGGCCACCGCCACCATCCCATCCGGCACAGATATCGGACGCGCCAAGGCAGCCGGAAAACTATTGAAAAAGAATACCGGCTCCAGACCCGCAGACGCCAGCAATGCTTCCTGCTCGGCGCGTAAGACCCCCTCAGCAAATCGTACCACAACTTCACCGGTTTTTTCGAAGGCGGTGTCAGCCTCCGCCAGTTCCGCTGCACCGACAACCTCTGCAGCATCCCATGCAGCACTGGCAACGCTGGCCGCGGGCACGCGAACCTCATCGGCTTGCCGACGATAACGTACCCCAAAATCCAGATCCATAGTCTCGAGCGAATCATTGCGAATCACAAGCGTTGCCGCATCAGACAGGCCTTCTTGAATCCGAAAATGCAGGCCATCAGGCGGCGTCACTGCGATTGCCAACGGCTCCAGCACAAAATGCACGGCAAGATCATCCGTGAGCGGGGCAATATCCACGACGGGCGGGGCAGCGACGCCCTCTGGCAATCGTACAACCTCGATCGTACCACTCGCTCCTAGCTGGACCATGCCCCCTGTGAAGACTATATTGCCATCAGCATCCGGGCGACGGGTCATCGATGCATCCCCCAGTGCATCCCCCAGTGTCAAACGCACACGCGTATCTGCCAGGCGGGCTGCGCGCAAGGCGGCATCGGGCGCATCCGAGAATGTCACCGAAACATGGATCGTAACCCGATCATCCGCACGGAAGCTGAAATCAAAAGGCCAGGTGAGTTTCGTGCCCGCAACCGGATTGGTTCCCTCCACAACTACCGAAAATCGCTGCAAGGCATTCTTCGGTGCATTCTCATCCACCTGGATCTGGAAGGAAGGCGTGAGCGTACGGATGGGACCATCATTATAAATGTCGATTTGGCTCGATGCATCTGCTGCCGTCACCGCCATGATATCATCAATTCCCATCCAAGCCGTTGCCAGTTGCCCTGTTGTATTCAGGGATACCGTGGCTCCTTCATTTTCCAGCGATACCATTACCGTCGCCAGCTCCCCGCGATCCAGAAACCCGTCGCCATTGGCGTCCACGAAGCTAGCAGACTGCACCTTGAGAAACGGAACCTTGAACCCGTAGTCCTGAAAAACAAAAGGCTGCTCGGAGGCGTCAACCCCAACCACCACGGTGCGCCCGGAAGGCGTTACATACCACGGATGCGGGGGCGGCGGCTCGACAATTTCATCATCTTCCTCATCACCGTCGTCATCATCGTCATCCTCTGGCGGCTCAGGCGGTTTCGGTGCCGGAGGAGCCACCACCCGGAACCAGTGCGGTCCCTCGGCGAGGTCAGAAAAGGCATATGCTCCAAATTCGTCTGTCTGGGTCCGTGCGATCTCCCCCCCCTGGACACCTTCCACAATTACCGTCGCATTGGAAACCGGTTCGGTAACCGAGTCGCTCATATCCAGATTCCACCGCACCACACTGACAATTCCGCTCACGGCCTCCGTTCCGGCAATCGCTGGGGGCGGCAACAACTCGACCGGATCAGGCGATGGCGGCTCCGTCGCCGACGGTTGCGCCACAACGGAATCACCCTCATCGGCTACAGCCGAAGGAAACGCAGATTCACTGTCAACGGATGCATCCCCGAACAGCACCCAATCGACCCCATCCAAATCGCCCGCTGGTACGGTCACCAGACGCTCCCGATTCCCGGCAGTTAGCGTATATGTGGTGCGATAGCGCAACCCCTGCAATGCATAGTGCCCCGTAGCATCACTGTATGCTTGCGTAGAAAAAGACCCGCGCCGGGCCTCAACCAATATGCCTGCAAGTGGCACACCACCGGCATCCTCAACATGCCCACGAATCGAAGCCCGCGGCTCAATCGATAGATCATGCAGGATTTCCGCATGCTTGCCTTCAGCATCGCCCAACTGCAATATCAGCATGATCTTGGATTCCGGGTGCAACGATGCCGGCAGGTGAATGCGTAGCGGTGCAGTAGCCGTCCCCAGATCCAGTCGGTTGATATCACCGAAATCTAGCACGGACGAGACCCCATCCGGGAAGAAATCAGCCGTGTCATCGATACCAGCCGCGACAATCTTCACGGTGCCGGTCAGCGATGTATAAGCCGCATCCGAAAAGTTGGCCAACACGGGCTGTATCGTAATCGTTTCGCCCGCCTCAGGATATCCATCGCCGTCCCCCTCGACCGTATCATCAATCTGCAAATCCGCCAGTACCAACCCCAGATCCAGTAATTCCGTCAACAGGAAAGTGTCAAGATACCAGCCAGCCGGGTTCCCGTTGGCACCACCGACAGCATACGCATCCGACTCGAACCGCACGCGCACCCGAATCGCTTGCTGATCAAACTGAGAACCCAATGGCAGCCGCGAATTTTGCCACCCCCCGCTCGACGAAGGACCAATTG
>JBLRXB010000139.1:0-5786 GCA_047920915.1 Kiritimatiellia bacterium | reverse complement strand
ATGACGTTGCCGGCATCCGCTTTCAGGGCGGCGCGGTATCGCCGCGCGGCCAAGGAGACGTCGTTGCGAGCGGCGTAGATGTTCCCCTGATAGGTCAACGCCAGACTTCTTGTTGCGCCCGTTGCCGCGCGTTCGTATTCGCGCAGCGCGAGGTCCGGTTTTCCGTCGCGTTCATAACTGACACCCAGGTTCAGGCTTTCGCTCGGGCTCAGCGGATGGGTCCCACGCAGACTCGTCGTCGCACGCAGACTGCGCCAGGTGGTGCAACCATTCAGACCAATCAGCAGCAGCACTATCGCGAGGCGACAGGTGTGATGACCATATATTGATTTCCGGCACGTTTCCATAATCTCCTGAATCGTTTCATGCGCACATAATCATCCGCACGCTTATCGTTTAGTTGAAAAATGCCACCCTCGAGCACGCCGGTGATCGCAGTAAAGTGCGGCCTGCGCACATGGCCAATACCATAGTCGAGTAACACAATCGGCGGCAACCGCTGCGCGACCGACTGCTTCAGGTCATCTACACTTCCGGTCCGCAGGTCGGCATGAAAGCCCTGCTGCCGCGCATACCAGGCCATGTCGCTCAGGAGAACACCCTGCGCAGTTGGACTGTAAATGGCTGCCGCAATCACATGCTCCGGCACGGGCTTGCCATGAAAGGCCAGCACGGATGCCAATGTAGAAGGACCACATTGATACTGCGCGGTCGATTGTGGTGCCAGCGGCAAGGCCTGCGTTCCATTGTCCGTCTTGGGAACGGACGTTGCACATCCGCCCAGCACAAAATGTGACAGGATTAGCATAAAGATGGCTGCCGCGGGTGCGCACGTATGTCTGGAGCAAAATGCCAGCATGCTGGAAACTCCGAGTCTCAATTAATGGTCACTTGGATGCTGCTCTCAATGATGCCCTCCGCAATGGCGTAGCGGGTCAGGCTGGCGGTGTCATGGATATCGAGTTTGTGCATCAGATGGTCCCGGTGCTTTTCAACCGTCTTGATGCTGATACGCAGCTCGTCCGCAATCTGTTTATTGGCACGGCCCTCGGCAACAAGTTGGAGAACCTCCATCTCGCGCGCGGTCAGGCGCACGGATGCGTGCCGCCGGACACCTTTTCGATCCAGCGCCGTACGATGCTGACGCGCCATTTCCTTGCCAACCGCAGGGCTGTAAAAGGTGTTGCCTTTGTGCACCTCGCGGATGGCTGCGCAAAGTTGCTGGGAGGATGACTGCTTGACCAGATACCCCGATGCCCCCAATTCCGTCATACGTTCCACATAGGCACAGTCGCTGTGTGCGGAAAGAATGAGCACCTTGGTGTTGGGCGCGACTTCGCACAATTGCCGCGTGGCTTCCAGCCCGTTGAGTTCCGGCATCGCAATATCCATCACAACCACATCCGGTTGTAACCGTATGGCCAGTTCCACGCATTGCCGCCCGGTGGCAGCCTGCCCTACGACCTCGATCGCCCCATCAGACTCCAGTAGGCTGAGCAGACCCTCCCGGACAATCTGATGATCTTCCGCCAACAGAACCTTGATTTTGGTGGTCGTGTGCATTACTGCATATGCTCCTTGCTTGCTGCTACTGCCATTGCCCCGCACAACCAGAGTGTGTCACGATTGCCTATACTACCGCAATAACCGAATATTGTGGCCCGAACACCCCATGCTTGACCCTCCGCTTGCGTGTGGTAGCTTCACAGCAAAGAGGGAAAAACATGAAACCATTTTGCGATACCAAACCATTCCAGGTTCCGATTGCCGGTAAGAATGCCACGCCGCTATCTTTGGCACAATTGCCGACATCTATCGACAAGCTCTACCGAAGCAAAAAAAACTACCAGAAATGGATGGATAACTTTAAAGACGAACTGCAGGATCTGCAGCGCGTGCTGTACGCGCATGGGCGCTATTCGCTCCTGATGATTTTCCAAGGCATGGATACGGCTGGCAAGGATGGTGCAATCCGACACGTCATGAGCGGTGTCAACCCACAGGGCTGTTCCGTCCACAGCTTCAAGCAACCCAGCACCGAGGAACTGGCGCACGACTTCTTATGGCGCACCACCAAACGACTTCCCATGCGCGGACATATCGGCATCTTCAATCGCTCCTATTATGAAGAGGTCCTGATCGTGAAGGCCGTCCCCGCCGTGCTCAACGCCCAATTGATCCCAGAGAGCTATGCCGAACAACCAGACTTCTGGCCGGATCGCTACCGTGATATCGTTTCCTTCGAGGACTACCTCCACCGCAACGGAACCCGCATCCTCAAGTTCTTTCTGCACCTCTCCAAAAAGGAACAACGCAAACGACTACTCGCACGCGCCGACGAACCCGACAAACATTGGAAAATCAGCTCTGAAGATCTCAAGAGCCGGGCGCAGTGGGACGACTTCCAGACCGTCTACGGCGAATGTCTCCAAAACACCAGCCATGCCGCGGCTCCGTGGTATTCCATCCCTGCAGACGACAAACGCAACGCCCGCCTGATCATCTCCCAGATCATTATCGATACCCTGCAGTCCCTGCCCCTCGCCTACCCCGAACCCGACGAGAAGCAACTCGCCGAAGTCGAACGCGTTCGCGATGCCCTCCGCGCAGGCAGCATGAATTGACAACCACGTGCGCCCTGGAAAGAAAATGGAGCGTTGACGATACGTACGCATTGTCGTACGCTTAGAATCAAAAGGACGAGACAGATGACTACAATGACCGCAACAGAAGCCAGAAAGCAACTTTACACGCTACTTGATGATGTTTCGCAGTCCCACGATCCTATCCATATCGCAGGCAAGCGGCATTCTGCAGTCCTCATTGCCGACGATGATTGGCGAGCCATACAGGAGACTCTTCACTTGGATACCATCCCGGGGATGCGAGAATCGATAGTCAATGGCATGAAGACGCCTGTTGATCAATGCGAAGAGGACTTGGACTGGTGAGCTGGAAACTCGTTTATACCAAGCCAGCCAAAAAGGATGCGCGCAAGCTTGCATCCTCCGGATTGAAGGATAAAGCCAAGAAACTTCTCGATATCTTGGAGAAAGACCCTTTTCAGTCTCCACCACCATTCGAGAAACTCGTGGGCGACTTCGCTGGCGCATGCTCACGACGCATCAACATCCAGCATCGTCTCGTGTATCAAGTTTTGGGTGATATCAAAACCGTCAAGGTCATCCGCATGTGGACCCATTACGATTGAGACCAGGCATAACAATGCACCGGGATCCTATTTCAGGAAACCGAAATAATCAGCTTCAACAAGACTCCATTTCCAACAACCGATCTTGAAACCGGACGGCGGCAACCCCATCAGGAAGCTGCAGCTACCGGACTCATCGAAGATTAGATCTGGGCTTTTTTCTTCTCCAGCTTGGCCTTCTTCTTTTCCTTCATCGTCATCTTCGGCTGTTTTTTCTCTTCTTTCTTCGTATCGCGTGCCTTGCCCATAATACCCTCCTGTTGTAACCACACGTTAATCCCTCTTGGGGATTACCGCACATGCTAGGCCGCTTCGCACCACATGTCAAAAGCATCATTCTTCTTTCTCATCTTGCCCCGCATACCCTGCTGCGTTAGCATGCGAACACATCTCCGCGAAGCATAAAACCGCCGCACAACAGGATCGCTTTCCGAATGAACCAACTACCGCATATCATCATTTTTAATCCCGACCAATGGCGTGGCGATACATTTGGCCACATGGGCAATCCTGCTGCCGTCACACCAAATGTGGATCGCTTCGTAGAGCAAGACGCCGTTTCCTTCGCGACCGCCTTCTGCCAGAACACAGTATGCACCCCGAGCCGCTGCAGCTTTATGACCGACTGGTATCCGCATGTCCGTGGTCACCGTACCATGTATCACATGCTGCACCCGGAATTGGGAGAGCCCAATCTTCTCAAAACCCTGAAGGATAACGGCTACTTCGTCTGGTGGGGCGGCAAAAACGATCTCACCCCGGGACAAACCGATACAACCCAATACTGCGATGGCGACTGGGCAATCGTCCCGCGCCAGACCGCCAAACGCTAAACGGGAATTGCAACATGTCCATAACCACGCATAATGAGACCGGTCACAACAGCGCATCATCCGCTGCCGCCAAAAGTCGCAGGCGCTCCCTGCGATTTGTGACTATCGGTGGTTGCTTGGCGATGGTCTTTGCCGTAGGCATTGGCAGCCCGGCAACCACAAAGTTCTATCTGGCGATCGGTGCAAATGATTTCCATTTCGGCATTATAACCGGGCTTCCCATGCTCATGCTGTTCATGCAATTCATCGGCGCGGCTGCCCTGAATCGAACCAAACGCCGCAAGCCGCTTTTCCTCTTCTGCCTGATCCTCTGCCGGTTATTATATCTGCCCATCGCCTTTTTGCCATTCATACCAGGTGCTACCGGACACACCTATCTTGTTCCTACCATTATCGCCCTGCTGGCCATCAGCGCGGCTACCCACAATCTCGCCATTCCCTTCTGGTTCTCCTGGATGGCAGACCTGATTCCCAAGCGCATTATGAACCGGGTGTGGGGAGCGCGCCAGATGGCTATGCACATCACCTGGACGGCAGCTTACCTGCTGGTCACGTTCTACCTGTATGCATCCCAGCAACCCGTGATCGTTATCTTCCCCATCCTAACTACGCTGGCCGTCATCGCCGGCGTTACCGATATTCTACTCTTCCTTCGTGTCGATGAACCACCGAACGAAATCGCCGATCAAAGTAAACCATGGCAAGATTTTCTAGCCCCTTTGCAGCATCCGCTGTATCGACGCTTCGTTGGCTTTTCCTGTGCCTGGAGTTTTGCTTGTAACTTTGCGGCCTCCTTTATGCTGCTCTACGCTATCAAAGTGCTGCAACTCGATCCTTGGAAAGCAACGCTGATCTGGTGTTTGCAAGGTGTCGGCATGGCCATTGGATCGCGAATGTGGGGCCGTCTGGCCGATCACTACGGCAATCGCCCCATTATCAAGCTATGCACGACCATCAAACCCTTTATCGTGGTGGTCTTCTTTCTGGCCACCCCGCGCAATGTGATTTGGCTGCTACCATTGGCATTCGTGCCCGATGGCATACTCAACGCGGGCAACACGCTGGCCTCGAACGGCTATATGCTCTCCATCGCACCGCGCAAGAATCGCTCCATGTTCATTGCTTCCATTACCGGATTGGCGGGTATCTGCGGCGGCTTTGCCTCTCTCGCCGGAGGTTTCCTGCTTAACACGATGGCGGGATGGCAAGGCTCGATCCTCGGATTCGCCCTGAACCCCTTTCATCTTGTTTTTGCGATTAGTTTTGCGCTGCGCCTGTTATGCCAACCGCTGGTATGGCGCATCGAGGAGCCCGGATCCCGCCACACCCGCCAGGTCATCAGTGCCATTATGGACGAATGGCCCATGTGGATCGTACGCTTCCCCGTCGGCCTCTACCGCCGCTACCGCAGCCTGGCCGAATAACAGGACCACACCAATCGTCTTGCTATGCGCCAAACCACAGTCTCAATCCGGTCAAGCATCAGGCCCCATACCCAAGATTGTTGCGACCGATCTTCAGGCTGGTTCCATCCGATCCGGGCGTAACTTCAAAATAGTGGGGACGGGTGCAGGAGAAAAGGGCATCATTGGTTAACGCTCTCAGCAGCCCGCAAAGCAAACCGTCGTGCGTAACGTACACCTTGTCGCCGGATGTTTCGGCGGTTGCAGACATAAAATCGAGCATTCTTGCCCGCGCCGCGCCAGCCGTCTCAAGGCGTACGAGCGCACCGAGCTGAACAG
>JBLRXB010000138.1:0-5835 GCA_047920915.1 Kiritimatiellia bacterium | reverse complement strand
CACCCCAGGCTGAAGCCGATCGGTAATGTTGGTCGTCGTAACCGTATTGCCGCTCCAGATTGACAGAACCTGTTCCCCATAGGGCGTTGAAAAGTATCCCACACTTTGATTCAACAAAGCTGTGTAGAGCTTGGTGTCCGTGCCCACCTGCCTCACCCAACCCGGCGGATTGATCTGCTGACTGCCCTCCACCACCGGACTCTCAAAACTCTCTTCAAGAATCACAATCGAGGCAGCAAGTACAGGCAAGCACGAGATCCACAAGGCAACGAAAACGATATACCATCCAGCATGAAGCGAATCTCTCATCTGCCACCTTCCGTTCTGAATTAGAATGCAGGTAAGTAATAAGCGTACATACTACAACAAAACGATGTGCCAAAAAAGAGACCATTAAAGACCCCAACAGGGACGTATACAGACATAACAACACCGCTATTGGGGCATTTTGACCTGTGAAATCATGCCTTCTCGGGGCCGTGGACAAAGCCGTAGCCGGGTCCGCCAGGCCGTCGATACCACTGGGGCCGTAGACCGTTGGCGGTGACGAAGTTACTGCTTGGCCCCGCCACCCTGCCGATACTGGATCGGACTTACCCCTACTTCCCGCAGAAAACTGCGGTGTAAATGCCGTGGCGAAAGAAAACCGGCCCTCGGCGCGATATCGGTAACAGACAGTTCCGTCGTGCGTAACAAGTGCTTCACTTCATCCAACCGTCGCTGAACCAGCTTCTGATTGACCGTGATACCGAGCGATTGCAGGAACCGCCGCTCTAATTGACGCGCGGATAGCCCGACCGCGTCAGCCACATTCTGAACACCAATGTTTTCACGCATGTGCTCCCAGATGAACCGCAGTGCCTTTGCAACAACCAGATCCCCAACCGCCAGGATGTCCGTACTTCGGCGTTGCTCAATCCCCTCCGGCGGCACCATAATCGGTGCGGTCGCGTATGCCTTCCCCGCCATCATATCGCGCAGTAAATGCATCGCCTTGTGCGCACGCAAGGCCTCATTCAACATAATCGAAGATAATTCCACCGGGGCGCGTTCGCACCAAGTGCTATTACCGCAACCCAGAATTGCCACCTCTTCGGGCACATTCAGACCGATACGCCTGCAGATTACACAAAGTTTGGCCGCCATGGTGTCGCCGTACGTCGTAATGCCGATTGGCTTGGGCAACGATTTGAGCCACTGACCAATCTCTCCCTTCATGCGTTCAAACCGCTCGGCAGGTGATTCGAACGCAATATGCCGCTTCCCCATCTCATACAGATGAATGCTTACGCCAGCATTTTCGGCATATTTACACAAGCCATGATACAGCAAATATTTTTGGGCACGCGTAGGGTCGGCACTCCAGCCCAAATACGCCAGATGCGTAAAGGCGCGATCGAGAAAATGGCGCGCGGCAAGGCTACCAGCAGCCTCCATATCCGGCAGCACCGCAGGCAGCAGGCGATCAAACGGATTGGTGCGCCACCCCAACCTGACAATACGACACCCCAGGTAGCACAAGTGCTGTGCCAACGGACCATCTCCCAGCGTATCGATTAATGCGCCCGTTGGCGTAGGATCCGCTGGAAATTCACCATATACCAACGAATAATCAAGCAAGTCCCAATTCCACTCGCGCGCCAACGCAATAATCGTGGGCATCATGGCGGCACCTGATTCAGCCAAAGACACCACAATCCGGGGACGCACTTGTCGAACAAACTTACGCCGTGCTCTCTCACTCATGCTTCAGACGCTAACGTAAAGCACCTACGACGAAAAGACTTCTTTCGCGGTACGTGCCGCAACACGCTACCGATGCCTGTGTCCACGAAACGGATATCAGAACGGGGCTGATCGATGCCGAAATGTTGCAAGGGGAAACCCCATCCCCACTCGCGCACCATTTCAACAATTGCTTCAATCATGCCCCCGCGATTCTCCAACGAAATAGTCGTTCTGACGCGTGGCATCAAGAACACTGCGCCATAAGTCACTGCGCAAGTTTAGATGCCGGCGCTCTTTTGTGGCCAGTCCGATCGGGATTAAGGCATATTCGCCATGGGGAACCCCTACGACACAGCTCGTCTTGCCCGCCATGGCAGCATGCACGGCATGCTTCGCCAGCATATTGCATAAAATTGCGTCGGTCCCAAGAGCTGGCACACTACGAATCGCATAACTGGGATCAAAATATTTAACCGTTCCGTGCCACGGTGCTTTGCCGAAATGTGAAGCAAGCCGCAATCTCAGATATTCCCCGATGTCGTGCTTCAGGACATTTCCCGAGGCATCGCGTTGCTCCGGTAAATCACGCATAAAGGACTGCCCTGCCCCCTCTGCAACGACAATAACACAATGATCCTTGCCACTCCGGAACCGGCGTTCTACTGCAGCCAACAGCCCCCCCGGTCCATCAATTTCGAACGCAACCTCGGGAACCAGACAGAAATTAACCACCGAATTGGCCAAACTGGCATAGGCCGCGATAAATCCCGAATCACGTCCCATCAACTTAACCAACCCGATACCATTAAAGGTGCCGTTGGCCTCAATATGGGCGCAACTGATAATGTTGTGCGATTGATAAACGGCCGTCTCGAAACCAAATGTGCGCCCGACGAAGTGCAAATCATTGTCGATTGTTTTAGGGATGCCGACCACACCAATCGCAAGACCGCGCCGTTTCACCTCATCCGCAATTGCGGCAGCACCGCGCAACGTGCCATCGCCACCGACACAAAACAGGATATTGATATTGGAGCGTTGCAGGGAGTCAACCAGCTCGCCGGTCCGTTCGCCATGACCCCGCGATGAACCCAAGATTGTGCCGCCCTTCTCGTGAATCGTATCGACAATCTCCGGATTGAGTATCATCGGGGCATGACCGAACTCTGGCAATAACCCGCGGTACCCGTATCGAATACCATAGATGCTGCGCACGCCATACTCGAAATGCAGCAGATGCACAATGCCCTTGATCACATCATTCAGCCCCGGGCTCAACCCCCCTGCCGTCAAAATAGCAACGCGGGTCCAAGCCGGATCAAAAAACAATTTCTGACGTGCACCGGCACGTTCGAAACTCGCGACCGGCTTCCCCGCTGACAAGGCCTGCTGAAGCGCTGCCGCATCCTCCGACAACAAGACGCGCGTTCCTTCTGGCGTGAAGTCACAATCTTGCAATGGCGATGTCACGGTGCAAGACCCCAGCGTATCCACCTGAAAATCATATTGCTCTGGATGTAGAAGAACATCTTCTTGTATACTCACAAATACCTCCCGTGATTTACACCGAAGCATCCTCTGGCATGCGACGAAACCTGTCAACCTCACAAAATTTCAGGCATCATTTTCTCCTGATCAGAATTGAGGATTGCCGGGACACCGACATTCGCGCTACCCTACGCAAGATACTTCTCTATGCCGAACTATATCAAGTACTGTTGAAATTATGATTGCAATTATTGACTACAAGGCCGGAAACCTGACCAGCGTCAAACTCGCCTTCGACGCGATCGGGGCCAAAGCCACCATCACATCTGACCCCCAAATTATCTGCAATGCCGAAAGAGTCGTGTTTCCGGGCGTCGGTGCCGCTGGCGCCGCCATGCGAAACCTCCAGGAACTCGGCCTCATACCCGTCATTCGGACTGTCGTCAGCCAAAACATCCCCTTTCTGGGCATCTGTTTAGGTACGCAAATCATTCTCGAACATTCAGAAGAGGATGGCGGCGTCGAAACGCTCGGCCTCATTCCTGGTCGCGTGATCCGCTTTCAACCAACGAATCCGCGCGATAAAGTGCCGCACATGGGCTGGAATCGCGTGCAGGCAACCAACGCACATCCGCTGCTTGCAAACATTCCCGAACACAGCGAATTTTATTTTGTGCACAGCTATTACCCCGTTCCCGGCAACACATCCAACCGCTTTGCCGAAACCACCTATGCCGGCGTCAGCTTCGCCGCCGCTCTGGGACACAAAACAATTTTTGCGACCCAATTCCACCCGGAAAAATCAGGCCGCATTGGCCTGCAGTTGCTCAAGAACTTCACAACATGGCATCCGAAGGAAAGTTTGTAACCATGCTTACGCGACGCATCATTCCCTGTCTTGATATCCACAACCGCAAAGTTACCAAGGGCGTAAAGTTCCAGAACAACATCGAACTGGGAGACCCCGTCGAGATGGCGGCGCGCTATTACGCGGACGGCTGCGACGAGCTCGTTTTCTACGACATCACCGCCTCCGCTGAGCGTCGCCCCATTGATATCGAGATGGTGCGCGAAGTTGCCCATGCTGTCCGGATTCCGTTTGCCGTAGGCGGGGGCATCTCCGGTATTGCCGATATGGAGCGCGTCCTGCTGGCCGGAGCAGAAAAGATTTCCGTCAATTCCCTGGCCGTCAAGAATCCGCAGATTATCAGCGAGGGCTCCCGCGCCTTTGGCGCACAGTGCATCGTACTAGGCATGGATCCACTGGCCGTACCGGATGATCCTCGCTTCCCGAGTGGCTTTGAAATCACCGTGCGGGGATTCCGGGAACATACCGGCATCGACGCCGTCGAATGGGCCCGCAAAGCTGTTGACCTCGGTGTCGGCGAAATTGTTGTAAACTCCGTGGATGCCGATGGCACCCGCGCCGGTTTTGCCATTCCCCTCACCCGCCTGATCGCCGATGCCGTACCCGTGCCAGTGGTCGCCTCCGGCGGTGCCGGCAATCCCCGGCACCTGGCCGATGTCTTCGAACAGGCCCACGCCGATGCCGCCATCATCGCCGGCATGATCCACACCGGCGAATATACGGTATCCCAGATCAAACAGGAACTCGTTAAAGCAGGCATCCCCATCCGACAAAACTGGTAACAGACATGAAAAATACGCCCCCCGCATCCCGCATTCCACATCCCCAGCGTAGCTGTAGCGCAGGCGGGAATCCCGTATCCCATACCATCCGCATCGCCGTGCTGGGCTCCGGCAGAGGCACCAACTGCCAGTCGATCATCGATGCCATCGCCGCAGGCACGCTCAACGCCACCCTCGTAGGCGTCATCGCGGATGTTGATTCTGCAGGCATTCTTACCCGTGCAGAGCGCCACAGTATCCCCGCCCGGCATATCCCTGTATCCAATTCCAAGACCCGGCTCGATGGTGAACCAGAGCAAACATACATCCGACAACTCCAAGAATGGCAAACCGACTACGTCGTTCTTGCCGGCTTCATGCGCATCATCAAACCCGCCATGCTGGCCGCCTTCCCCAATCGTATTCTCAACATCCATCCATCCCTGCTGCCGGCTTTCCCCGGTATCGCGGCCTGGAAACAAGCCCTCGAATATGGCGTCAAAGTCGCCGGTTGCACCGTCCACCTCGTCGATGAAGGTACCGATACCGGCCCCATCCTCATCCAGCGTACCGTCCCCGTCCTCGAAAACGACACCCCCGAAACCCTCCACGCCCGCATCCAGCAACAGGAACACATCGCCTACCCCGAAGCCCTCAAACAACTCGCCGTCGAGAAAACAAAGTATAATAATACGTAATGTTGTGAGCGGTTAGCCGATTACTGCAACAGTTTAGTTTTAGAGCTGCGGGTAAGAATAGTCCTTTCCCGTATGAAGGAGAGATCGGGGTCAGCCCTTTTAAATACACTTTACAGCACTCCCATTTCATGACCCGCGCTTTACCTGCCTGAAGTTGGCCAATTCTTTTTCAACTCTGGCGACTTGTTTTCGAAGATGACCATTGGCTTTCAACTTCAACTCCAAACTCCTTAACTGGTTGCAGACAGCCGAACCACTTCCTATATCAAGATAATCTGCAACGGCCCGCTGG
>JBLRXB010000137.1:0-5846 GCA_047920915.1 Kiritimatiellia bacterium | reverse complement strand
TGGTTTAATGATCAGCTCGATGGCATGCGCCGCCAGATGGATGCGTTGAGTCAACTCGGTTTATTGCGGCGTTTTGTGGGTATGCTCACCGATAGTCGTTCCTTCTTGTCCTACACGCGCCATGAATACTTCAGGCGTTTGCTTTGCAACATGCTGGGAGCTGAAATGGCTTCCGGCCTGCTGCCGCACGACATGGCGCTCATCGGCAACATGGTCCAGGACATCAGCTACCGCAACGCCGCAGGTTACTTCGGGTTCGATCTACCCGATGCGTAAATAACAGTGGCGATGTTCGAGGCAAAAGATTGAATCTGACCGATTCGCGTGGTTGGTGCCGTTACGGACAAGTGTTATTTCTCCGGAGCGCGTTTTTTCCTTCCGGGGTATCGCGATGCTTCCGTGGGGGTAAAAAATCTGACATGCCCAGCGAATTATTTTGCATTTTGTTTAGTTTGATGTCGTTTTTGGGGGATTTATGCTTTTCTGGGATGCTTGTGTATAGGGACGCGTTTTTTTCTTGTGACAACTACCTGTTGTGGTGGTAGGTTTCTCTGAGCACTAAATACGGTATTTTTTGTTGGGTTCGTAAACGACTGAATGGGAGATGGTTACATGTTGGAAGTCAAAGAAACGTTAGAAAAGGAAGTGAAGGGGGCACCCAAGACCACACGTTCTGTCCGGGCAAGATCCAATCAGCGCAAGAGTGAATCTGGATTGCGTCGTGGCCCTGGATTAAAGATCAACCGTATGATGACAAGTGAGTCTGGTGGTGCATTTGCCGGGATCGAGTGGGAGCGCCGGCATGCGGAAATCAGCGATGGCAAGGGCAAGAAAGTTTTTGAACAGGATCAGGTCGAGGTGCCAAAGTTCTGGTCGATGCTCGCGACGAATGTGGTTTCCTCGAAATATTTTTATGGTGCGCTGCATACCGATGAGCGCGAGTATTCGGTTCGGCAGCTTGTCCATCGTGTGGCTCGTACGATTGCCGACTGGGGTTTGAATGACGGTTACTTCGCCACGCCGGAAGACGCCGAGATTTTTTATGACGAACTGGCTTCGATGTGTGTGAACCAGTGTGGTTCTTTCAATAGTCCGGTTTGGTTTAATGTGGGTTTATACGATGTGTATGGTCATACGTCCGAATCCACAAGCAGCTATGCCTGGAACGCGGAAAGTGAGAAGTGCGATCTTGCTGGTGACACGTACAAGCGTCCGCAAGCTTCGGCCTGCTTTATCCAGTCGGTCGATGACAACATGGAAGACATCATGCGTCTGGCTTCGACCGAGGCGATGCTGTTCAAGCATGGTTCGGGCACAGGGACGGATCTGAGCACGTTGCGTAGCAGCCACGAGAAGCTCTCGGGTGGTGGTACGCCATCAGGGCCGCTGAGTTTCATGCGCATTTATGATCAGGTTGCCGGAGCGATCAAATCCGGCGGCAAGACCCGTCGGGCCGCGAAGATGCAGAGTCTGAAGATTCATCATCCGGATATTGCCGATTTCATCAACTGCAAATTGCGCGAGGAGAAGAAAGCCTGGGCACTGATAGATCAGGGCTATGATGGTTCGTTCGGTGGCGAGGCTTATGATTCGGTGATGTTCCAGAATGCCAATACTTCGGTCCGTGTGACGGATGATTTTATGGCTGCGGTCGAGAATGATGGTGAGTGGCAGACGCGCGCTGTGATTTCCGGGGAGCCGGTTCAGACGTTGCGTGCCCGTGATCTGATGCAACAGATCGCGGAGGCGGCACATGTTTGCGGGGATCCGGGGTTGCAGTATGACAGCACGATTAACCGGTGGCATACCTGCAAGAACAGCGGTCCGATTAATGCCAGTAATCCGTGCTCGGAATACATGTTCCTGGATGACAGTGCATGCAATCTGGCATCGATCAATCTGATGAAGTTTGTGGATGAGAAGGGTGAATTCCAGGTCGAACGCTTCAAGCATGCCGTGCGCATTTTTATTATTGCGCAGGAAATTCTGGTGGACAGTGCCAGTTATCCGACAGAGCGCGTGGCGATGAATTCGCATCTGTATCGTCCGCTTGGGCTTGGGTATGCAAATCTGGGGGCTTTGTTGATGCGGCTTGGTTTGGCTTACGACAGTGATGCCGGTCGTGCATATGCCGGTGCGGTAACGGCGCTGATGACGGGGCAGGCTTATGGCGTGAGCCAGGATCTGGCCGGTGTGCAAGGTTCCTTTGATGGTTGGGAGGAGAATCGCAAGCCGATGGCGGATGTGATGCGGATGCATCGCGATGCCGTAGATGCCATTGATCCGTTATTGGCGCCGAGCGGGATACGTCTGGCCGCCCGGGATTGCTGGGATCGTGTTGTGGGCAATGCGTTCAAGGGATTCCGCAATGCACAGGTTACGGTGCTGGCTCCCACGGGAACGATTGGTTTCATGATGGACTGCGACACCACGGGGGTAGAACCCGATATTGCGTTGGTAAAATATAAGCAGCTCGCTGGTGGTGGCATGATGAAGATTGTGAATCGTACGCTTGGTCCGGCTTTATCGAAGCTGGGGTATACGGCGGACGAGACTGAAGCAATTGTGAAGTATGTGGATGCAAATGATACGATCGAGGGTGCGCCGAACTTGCAGGCAGAGCATTTGCCCGTATTCGATTGCGCATTCAAGGCGGTCAAGGGAAAGCGGAGTATTCCCTACATGGCACATCTGCGGATGATGTCGGCGGTCCAGCCGTTTTTATCGGGTGCGATCAGCAAGACGGTGAATTTGCCCCCGGATGCTGCTCCTGGTGATATTATGCAAACGTACCTTGAGGGTTGGAAGCTTGGCCTCAAAGCAGTTGCTGTTTATCGGGATGGTTCGAAGCGCACGCAGCCTCTTTCGACTGATGATGGGACGCAGAAGCGATCGCCGGCGGACGAATCCGATTATATCTTGAATGAGGCGCGCCGCATGCCCTTCCGGCGGCGGATGCCAGCCACGCGTAATTCGCTGACGCACAAGTTCGAGGTTGCGGGGCATGAAGGGTATTTGACGGTTGGGATGTATGAAGATGGCGGTCCGGGTGAGCTTTTTATTACGATGGCAAAAGAGGGTAGCACGGTGGGTGGCACGATGGATGCATTTGGAACGGCTATTTCACTGTGTTTACAGTATGGCGTACCGGTCCGCGAGCTTTGTCACAAGTTTGCCCACAGCCGGTTCGAGCCGAGTGGTTTCACCAAGAACCCGGACATTCCGATCGCAAAATCGCTTGTGGATTATATCTTCCGCTGGTTGAACGTGACGTTCCCGGATGGCTATTTCAAAGGCACGCGTCCTGTTGTGCAGCAGAGTGAGGCGCTTCCCGTGGCGGGGCCCGTGCCGGGCGAACCGAAGCGCGTGGATGATCAGTTCGAGCATTTTACGGAAGATGCACCGGCCTGTGATGTCTGCGGATCGATCACGGTACGTAATGGCGCGTGCTATCGTTGTTATAACTGCGGCAGCTCGATGGGATGTTCCTGATGAAATAGCTGTTTGTGGCAGGGCGCATCTGTTCTGGCAGATGCGCCTTTTTTATGCCTGCGAAGATGTGGTCAGGAATGGCCCTGATAGGGCGCTTAGAAATGTTGTAGCAGGAATGGCGTGAAGCGGCGGACGATTTCCTGGATGCCTTCCGCATTGGGATGGATGCCATCGGCAAGATTCAGATCGGTGTTACCAGCGACTCCTTCCAGAAAGAATGGATACAGGGGCACGCCGTGTTTTTCAGCAAGTCGTGGATAGATCGGATTGAAGGCGCGTTGGTATCCGAGACCCAGATTGCGAGGAGCCTGCATACCAGCCAGAATGACTTTTATGCCGCGCGCTTTGGTGCGTTGGATCATATCGTCTAGATTTTCTTCGGCCTTTTCGGGGGACAGCCCACGCAAGGCATCGTTGGCGCCGAGTTGGATGATCAGCACGTCCGGTTGATCCTGCAGAACCCAGTCAAGGCGGGCGCGACCGCCTGCCGTGGTATCTCCCGAGACGCCAGCATTGTTCAGCGTTACGGGCCATCCGGTTGCGCGCAATGCTCTTTCGAGCTGGGCAGGAAAAGCATTTTGAGAATCTAGTCCGTACCCTGCTGTCAGGCTGTCGCCGATCACGGTGATGCGCAGGGCACGTGGTTCGGATGCGCGACAAGATGCAAGGGGGAGTGCAAGAAACGTAATGCAGACAAGTGTACGTGCGAAGTATATATATCTATTGTTTTTGAAAACCTTGTTGCGGGGCATATTATGGACTCCATGCTTGAATTACAGAATGTGAAACTCAGCCTAACGGGGGGCGGCGGAACCGTCAATATACTTCGCGGTGTGGACTTGCAGGCCGAGGCCGGTGAGACGCTGAGTATTGTTGGTCCGTCTGGTGCCGGAAAAACGACACTTTTGATGGTGATGGGGGGCTTGGAGCGGCCTGATGAGGGTGCTGTGTTCGTTGCTGGCCAGAATCTAGCAGCTATGCATGAGGATGCATTGGCGCGATTCCGCCGCAGCAAGGTCGGGATTGTTTTTCAATCATTTCATTTGATTGGTACGATGACAGCCTTGGAAAATGCGGCATTGCCACTGGAATTTGCCGGTGTGGCGAATGCTTTGCGCAAGGCACAAGAAGCATTGGGTGCCGTGGGGTTAGGTGATCGGGTGGCACATTATCCTTCGCAACTTTCAGGAGGAGAGCAACAGCGGGTTGCTTTGGCACGCGCCTTTGTTGCGCATCCCGCGTTGATTTTGGCAGATGAACCCACCGGAAATCTGGATATTGATACGGGCGAATCGGTGATTCGTTTACTATTTGATATGCAGGCGCACTATGGTACGAGCCTTGTTCTGGTGACGCACGATCTCGCGCTGGCGCGTCGTTGTGATCGCCAATTGCATATGATTGATGGTCGCATCCGAGAAGATGAGGGGAGCTTCGCGTGAAGATACTCGGTGATGGTTTCCGGATTGCGCGTCGTGAGCTGCGCGGTGGCCTGCGTGGGTTTGGTATTTTTCTTCTGTGTTTGTTGCCGGGGGTGACGGCGGTGGGGGCGATCGGCGTTTTTGCGGCCGCCGTACAATCCGGGCTGTTGCAGGATGCGCGTGCCATTCTGGGCGGGGATTTGGAAATACGCTTGTTGCATCGTGAAGCCTCGGAGGATGAGTTGGGGTTCTTGGCGGGCATGGGGTTGGTTTCGCAAGTCACAGAGTTGCGTGCAATGCCCTATGCCCCGATATCAGGAAACCGGGTGCTGGCTGAATTGAAGGCGATCGATGACTTTTATCCATTGTACGGGACGTTACGGACGGCGCCCGAACAATCACGTGCGGAAATGTTCATGCGCCAAGCGGATGGCGTTTGGGGGGCGGTTGCAGAACAGGGATTACTGGATCGTCTTGCTACTAATGTTGGCGATATCGTTGAAGTAGGTAATACGCGGTTCGTCATTCGGGGGGTATTGCGCGAGGAGCCGGATCGTTCCTTGGGAGGTTTCACACTGGGGCCGCGTTTAATGATCTCGCGCGAGGCGCTGCCGGATACGGGTTTGGTGGGGGCAGAAAGTCTGGCTAGTTATTTGATTCGTGTGGCCGGTTTGGATTTTTCGGAAGAGGAGGCCGTCGCCAGAATTCGTCTGGAATTTCCGGATGCCGGATGGCGTGTGCGCACATGGTCGCAGGCAGAGCCGCAGTTGCGCGAGTTTATTGATCGCATGACTTTTAATCTCACGTTGGTAGGTTTATGTGCACTTTTGGCGGGTGGTGTTGGTGTGCATGGCGCTGTAAAGGGCTATTTGCAGGGGAAGATAGCGCATATTGCTACTCTCAAGTGTATGGGGGCGACTGGTGCCGTGGTTC
>JBLRXB010000136.1:0-5891 GCA_047920915.1 Kiritimatiellia bacterium | reverse complement strand
GGCCAAAGGCGGGTATCAGGATTATTGGAATGTACATGTTCGCAGTACGCAAATCATTGCGAATGAGGTGGTTAAAAGTCCTGCATTCAAGCGTTACGTGCATATTTCCACATTTGGTGTTCATGGGCATGTCGAAGATCCGCCTGGTTCGGAAGATTCGCCTTATGCACCAGGGGACGATTATCAGCGCACGAAACTGGAAGCTGAAGAATGGTTGCGTGGATTTGCGGCAGAGCACCCCGCGCTGGATTATACGATTATACGCCCGGCCGCCATTTATGGTCCGGGGGACCGCCGCTTGTTAAAGCTGTTCAAAATGTCGGTTCGTCCGGTTTTCCCACTGCTTGGCAAAGGCAAGTGCATGTATCATCTTGTGCATGTGGATGATTTGACTAATTGCTTTTTGCTTGCGGCCACGAAACCGGAAGCGCGCGGAGAGGCCATCATTTGCGGGGGCGCGGAACCGATTGCTGTCGCGGAGATTGCCCGGATTGTGGCTGGGCATTTTGGTGTGCAGACGCGGGTTGTCCGATTGCCGATCGGGCCGTTCTTTTTGCTGGCGGATATTTGCGAGTGGCTTTGCAAACCATTAAAGATCGAACCGCCGATTTATCGTCGCCGTGTGGCGTTTTACTCGAAAGATCGTGATTTTACGGTGGACAAGATGCGTCGGATTCTGGGGTACACCCCGCTGCACAGCAACGAGCAGGGGATTACAGAAACGGCGGATTGGTATGTGAAAAAAGGTTGGATGAAAGGGCGTGCATGAAAACCGTTACGGTATTGGGCAATAATTCAGGACGTAATGCCGGCGATAATGCCATTTTGGGGAATCTGCTAGACGATTTTGCGCTCCAGCGGAACGACATTCTGTTCAAGGTTCCGACTTTGAGCACGGCTTTTTTACGGCGTCATTTCGGGCATCATCGGATTAAGCCGATGGGGTTGATGCCATGGAATCTGGCACTGAAGAATTTTGGTGTTCCTTTGTATCGGGCCATGACAGAAACCGATTTGGTACTGATCGTCGACAACATTCTGTTTGATCGCAAGTTCAATAATCCATTTGTTAACAACCTGAACATGATTTCGCGGATTGCTCCCGTTTGTCGTCGTAAGGGGATCCCGGTGGTTTTGTATAATTGCAGTATCGGGCCGGTTGAGCGTGATCCTGGCATTCGGGCTTTGCAGCGGGTCATGGATGCCGCGCCGTTGGTCATCACACGCGATGACACCACGAGTGGACTTGTGGAGCGGTTGATTTCCCATCCGCCACGCATCGTCCAGCATGCTGATTGTGCTTTGAATACGGAGCCGCCGTCTGCGGAGCGGATGGAAGAAATTATCCAGGCCGAGTCACTGTTTGCGAATCCGAAGGGCACGATTGGTCTGAATGTGAATGCGTACATTGATGATTTCAATGAGACGGGGTCGGTGGATCGGGGGGGATTTTGTCGTCTGATTGCCGGAGCGGCTGATCGTTTGATCGAGCAGCAAGGGGTGGATATCTTGTTTGTGGTGAGTCAGATTATGGACATGCAGATCACGCGGGAGTGCGTGGCACAGAGTCGCCATCCGGATCGGATCAAGGTTGTTGGGAATTGTGATTATACCTATCAGGAATTAACGGGCCTTTTAGGGCGTGTTGCGGTGCATGCCGGCTTGCGTACACATACCTTGATCTTTTGTGCAGCGGTGGGCACTCCGATGGTGAATATCAATGCCTATCCGAAGAGTGCCGGGTTCATGAGCTCGATCGGGATGAAGGAATGGACGCTGGAGTTTGATGGGCTGACCGAGCAGATATTGACGGAAACGATTGTGCGCGCATTTGAGAACCGGCATGCCTTACGGGAAAAAATGTTGCCGATCGTTGCTGAGGAAAAGCGTAAGGCGCGTCGCAGCGTGGATCTGGTGTTGGAAATTCTTGATGGTAAGACGGCTTAAACGGTCGGCGATTTATATCTCGTTTTTTGACGTGCTGCGGGCGCGGCGGGCGTATTTGCGCTTTTTCAAATAGAGCCGGATTTTGATCAGTGGAATGGCGTATTTGGAAGTCAAGAAGCCCATGATGGCCATTCGTAACGGGCGCCATTTTCCGGCTCGTAGCATGGCAGAGGCCAGCCGCTCGGTGGCGCGTTCTTGCCACGTGACATCCGCAGGAGCCGTGCGGTCATACTGCGGCACGGTCCGCCCGGCACGTTTCCATCGTTCGACGCGAAGGGGTGCCAATGAGCCTTTGCGTTTGGTTTGTAGTTTGTGCGTACGATAGCTGGGGTCGATCGTAACGTCGTGGATCACCAGGTCTCCGGCGGCAGCGGCAGCCTCGATCAAAGCGGCACCCTGCTTGGTGCGCACCAGAATGCGGGAATGCTCCTTGAATTTGTATTCGCCTTTTTCATCTCGCGTCCAGGCATCACTGATGGATACATCCGCAAATTCGTTGGATCCATCCAGGCAGGTTTGACAGCGTTCCGGCATGTAGAGGGATGTGAAGTAGTTATAGGCGCCATCTTTGTAATTGGAATAGTGTAAAGGCTTGGCCGTACCGTCTTTCAGTACCGCCCGCATTTGTCCGGGCCAATCCCCGCCCCGGAATTCAAAGTTGCGAATGTTTTCGCGTTTGATGCCGCGCACGGCTAGCATTTCGGTGGGCAAAACCGGTTCGAGGGATCCACCGCAAAACAGTCCGATCGTATGGGTAATCATCGCGGCCAGTGCCGGATCATGTTTTTGCAGATTACGAAATCCGTGCGTTTGACATGGTAGTACGGCGGCTGCATAGCGTCCTGGTTTATGGCGCATTTGAGACCATAACGCATTCATCGGGATGGTATGATAGCGCGAGCCCTGACTTTCGCACAATTCTTCATAGGTGGTCGCAATGAAGGGTTCTCCCATCCAAGGGGTTTTCTTGTTCATGCGCGAGACGAGGCATCCATCGACTTGTCCTGTTTTGAGCAGATGGGCAAGCAATCCCGTTACCACGCCCCCGCCAGCCCCGCCTTTGCGGATACGCGCATCGGTAGCAAACCCCACGTAGGTGCGTGTCACCCGGCCATCAAAGCCTTCATCAACAAAGCGCTCGCCAAACACCTGTTCGGCTAGGTCGCCATAATTGACTTCTTTGCCGGGGCAAACGGCGCCGCATAATCCGCAGGAGATACAGCGATCCGCAATGAGCGTGGGGTAGAACGATGACGGATCGATTTGGATGGCGTCGGTAGGACAGACCCCGCTACAACTGCCGCAGCGCGTGCAGAGTTCCTTGGCTGCGAACGCGATACTCAGAAAGGGAGAATCTGGTGTGACAGGCTTCTCTGGGCGCTGGTCGAGAGGCGTCACAATGTTTCTCCTGTGGTGTTCGGTTCGTGTTGGCGTCGGTCTCGCTGTCGTTTTGCTGGTTGCCCCCAGGCAATCGAGTCGGCTGGTATATTGCGGTTTGCCATGGCATGCGCCCCGAGGATGGATCCTCGGCCGATGGTGACGCCATCCATGACCATGGCGTGCGCTCCGATCCAGACGTCGTCCTCGATCACAATGCCACCCTTGGGCGTAAATCCTTGTTGGATGATGGGGATGTCAGTGCGGTCAAAGGCATGATTTCCGCCGGCACATAGATAGGTAAATGCGGCGATCAACACGTGCTTGCCAATTGCAAGCTGCTGGTCGGTCGCCAGAAGGCAATTGGTGCCGATATCGCTACCCGCGCCAATCCGGATGGTGCCATTACGGGCACGGATGATGGTGTTACGGGAAATCAGAACGCCGTCGCCGATCTCAATTTTTCCATGTTCGCCACGGGCATCCAGGACGACATTGTCGTCGATAGCCACACCACGACCGAGTCGAATGTTGCTGGCACCTCGAATGGTGACATATTTTCCGATGATCAAGGAGGCACCCGCTTGGCCGAACAGATGGCGATAGGTTTTGCGACGCAGCCAGTAGCCCACGGCACCGGGCCATCCGCCGAAGAGCCCCGTCAAACATTCATGTTTTAGCAAGCTTGGTAGCGATGGGCGCCCTACGACGAGTTGGGCATATACACGTAACGGGGAAGCATGCGATGCATGCAGATTATTCTGGGTTTGTGGATCCATAGTCTGTTGTATTGATTGGTTCATCGGTTTTCATGACGGGATACCCGAGCTGGACCATCCAGCCGATTAATCCCAGCGCAAGCATTTTGAAACGCAGGAACAAGCCCGTCATGAGCGTGAGCTCGGGTGCCATCCCTACCATGCCAAAATAGTACACATAGGAACCTTCGACAACCCCCAAGTTGCCCAGGGATACGGGCACCATTCCTACAAGGAGTGCCGTTGGCAGCACGGCGGTAATTTCACGAAACGGCGGCCATACGCCAAATGCCCGGTAGGCGAGGGCGAGGTTGACGATGGTCAATGCATAGAACAAGAGACTCAATGCCAGCACCTGTATGATGGCACTGGGTGTATTTCGGAATGCAAGGGATAAGGCATCACCTTGTTCCTGTAATCGGTGCAGTCGATGTGCTGTGCGCATCCAAATCCGGTGCATGGGGCTGTGGGGGGATCGGGCTCCTAGGACTCGTTGCAGCAGAGCCAAGGCATTATGTGCAATCGTAGTATGGGAAAGGCGTTGTCCCCCGACAACGACAAGTAGCAAGGCCAGGCAAGTTGCGAGCGCTAGAACGCTAACGAGCCATACCGTTGGTTCCCGCCATGGGCCTTGCAGCAGAAAGGGAAGGCCGGCGGCCATGAGGAGCAGGACTACAATACCAGTGAAGCGTTCAACGAAGACACTGATCACGCCAATGCTGCCGGACTTGGATTGGGCCCGCACATACCAGGCCCGCGCCACATCTCCTCCGACGTTCGATGGCAGGAAGTTTGAGTAGAAATAACCGATAAAATACCAGCGGTATAGGCGCAGAAAGGGAATGGGGCATTGCTGCAGACGCAAAATCAGCCACCATTTCCAGCAGCTTACTGCGACCATAAGCAAGGAGAAGAGCAGACACAGAATCAAGTACAGTGGATCGGCACCGCGCAGCATCGTTGCGAATTGGGGGATGTCTATCTGCCAGAAAAGTAGAGCCAGCAAGCCGCAGGCGATGCCTGCCTTCAGGATCAAAATACCCTTTTTTCTCACAATGTTCCGCCTTCTGTGTTCAGGATTCGCTCAAAGACGACTTTTTGCAGGGTGGTTTCTGCCGCTCGGTTGTAGGAAAAATCAACTTCCACCGGTAAAGTATGCGTTTGGTGCCAGCGTATGCGAGAAGCCTGTCCCGCGCGGACTTCCTGTCGGTCGGGTGCGCTGTGGCCTCGACCTGTTATCTGCCACTCGCCTAGTAGGGTTCCTTCAGGGGCAGAACTGCTTGTGTGCAGGGTGATGTCATAGAGACCGGCAGCCAAGGGGAGCCGTGGGCCATAGAAGATACGGCCTTGGACTTCGTAGGCCGGGCGCAAGCTCACCGAATGCGTTTCGGTTTCGCTTACCCCCGCCCGGAAGAAATCTGCGGCAAGGAGGGTCCACTGCTGCGTTTCCTGCTCCATGCCCGGCCAGTGTCCCATTGTGAGTAGACCATAGTCAGCATCGATGGTTCCCGAGAGGATGGTAAGACTGAGTTGTACAGGGCCAAAATCCTCGGTCTGCGGTATGTCGTGACGGATCCACTGCCACTCCGAGGATTGTATGGCTATTTCCTGTGCCGCTATGGTTGCTTCGTTTTTATGGGTTTCCAGTTTTACTGTTGCGTCTCCGCGAATCCGAACCCACCAGAAACGGTCGGTTGCGGGGGGGATTCGCCAGACCGGGGATTGAACCGAGGCACCACCGGATGAAAGTCTTCGGTATTGACCGGTCTGGGTGGCTTCATCGGGAAAGACATTTTCTGGATTTCCATG
>JBLRXB010000135.1:0-5919 GCA_047920915.1 Kiritimatiellia bacterium | reverse complement strand
CACCTAGCCCCTAGCTGCCTCCAGTAGCGCCTCGAGCCGGGTTCGGATTGAGGCCGCCATTGCATCGCCCAGCGGCGGAACCTCGATTTCCACGAATGGGATTCCGAGCTGCTCGCGCACCGGCCCGGCAAGCGCGGGACCCTCGGTGGCGCAGTGACTTGCTCCCGGAATCCGGCAAACCACCATCGCATCAGCACCGCAGCGCCGGGCATCGCGCAAAATCCTTTGGGCACGGTCACGGGCCGGCCCCGTCATGGGGTCCGCCATAGCCGTGCGTGCCAGCGCCTCAAACGGGGGCACCGATTCCGGAATTGGGTCAAGGGCATGCGTGAACATGAAATCCGTGCCGCAAAGACGGCCACCCAGGCTCTCGAGAAGATTCATCATCTGGAGATCGGCGACGGGGTTTACCCAGAAGACGCGGATCGCCTCGCCCTCGGAAAACCCTTGCCCGGCGGCGATGCGCCGGTCGACTTCGGCCAGAAGATCATCAAGCACCGCTTCCGTCTCCGGAAGATTGGAACAGAAATGAATAGCAAGCATTTCGGCGATGTGCATTTCCAGTGCCGGCAGCGGTGCGCGGGGGGCCATGAAAACCCTGTCGCGCAAAGCTTGCAAGCGCTGCCGCACTTTGTTCACGCGTCGGATGGTGGCGGTGAGTTGATCCATGTCCAGCGGCATGCCCGCCAGGTTGGCCAAGGCGTGGCATAACCGTTCCAGCTCGCCCGCTACAAAGGTTACTTGTGCTTGCGGGGCGACATTACCGCCGGGCAGGGGCACGGAGACCTCGCCGGGGTCAGGCAACCGGCGGTGCGGAATTTCCCACCAGAGAATGGGGTGGCCCATGCCTTGCAGGCGTTGTGCAATGGCCGAGAAATCATCACATACCGCGCCCGCGCTGCAGATCAACAGATCCGGGATCGGAAAATGTTTTTGGGTAACGAAGGCCGCCAGCATGGCACGTACCGGGCAGAAGGTCTCGTCGATCCCGAGGCGATCGGCCTCATGCAGCAAGGCATCGTTCATTTCCATGATGCAAGGGGTCCACCAGGCGCCGTCGGGGTAGAAGGGCAGCAAATTCGCGAAAGCCTGGGCCATCACGGGCACGGTGCCGAGATCCTTCATGGCCCCGACGATCTTCATGCCGTTGCGGCGGGCGTCATGCAACCGCCGCTCTTCCGTGAGCAGCAGATTCCAGAGCCGGAGTGCCGCGGGAGACGGATCGAATTGCAAGTGTTCCAGGCGGGTATCCCCATCCAGGACATGACGGCAAAGCGGTCCGCCAAACGCGGTTTCCTGCATGCCTTGCTGGCGGAGCCGTTCGTAGCGTGGGCCCCATTGCGCCAATGTCAGCTTTTCCAGTGTCGTCTTCATGCGATCATCTCCAGAAAAGCCTCGATACGGGTGGCGCGGGATTCGTGGGCCGCGATTGAACCCCCCAGCGCGAGATGCAGGATCGGCACGGATAGCGCATCATGAAGCCGCGGCAGTTCCGCCTTCCAGAGGTCGCACCAGGGGTGGGTAACAAAAACGACGCCACGCAGGTGTGGCGGCATGAACGTCTTCTGTTGCAGCCAGGTAAATAGGGCCTCGTTCGGTCGGCGGAAGACGGCCGGTATGTTACCGAAATAGGCATCCGCCAGCTCGCTAAAAGGGTCTGTCTGCATTTTTGTGCGATCGAACGGGCGCGGCCACTCGCGCTCGCCGGTATCGGTGGCATCGACGACAATCCGCCCGCCAGCGGACTCAATCTGATCGAGAATATCAAGGTCTGCCGATCTCAACGGACTCCCTAACAGCATCAGCGGTATACCGGAACGCAACGGACTGGCTGCACCAGCGAGCGGGGGCAACTTCCCGGATTGGAAGAACCGACTCGCCAGCGCGATATGTTCGCGTGCGCTGAGATGGCCACGGCGGGCCATCAGTTGCTCCCGCCCCGCTTCATAACGTTCCATCTGCGCGATGACATCTGAGTTGGACGGGGTGCGTCCGCCGATGCGTTCGAGATAGCGTCCCAGCCGGATCAGCTCGGATTGATAATAGGCTGCTGTGTCTGTGGTATCCCAGGTTGCGGGCACATGCATGAGGAGCGTATTGCCTTTATCCCGTGCAGTACTGTCAGCCAGCCGACGCATCTGGTCACAGGTCGTCGCGAAGATCATGATCCGGTCTGTCGCGCGTGCGGCGATATCCGCCGCGTAGGCACAAAGACCTTCCCGTTCATGCCGATTCACGGGTCCATCCTGTCCTGTATCGTCGCCAGGCAATAGTCGCAACGGACGCAGCCCGTGCGCGGCAATCCACTCCGGGGGAATGAATGATGATGCGTAGCAGACCACGGAACGCTCAGGCTTTACGTGCAACATATAACCCTTGGATAATTTTGTTGGCATGGGCCAGTTCCTGTATGAATTTCATTTCGCCGCCCAAGGTTTTCATCAATTCGAGATCATAGGCGATAATACGCAGGGCATCGGAGGTAAGCTGCTCGTTGAGCATCCGCAGGTATAGATCCATACAGGGGGCATAGCGGCCAGTATTCTCCGTGTGGATCACCTCAAGCTCTTCGGACTGGAGTAATTCGCGGTAGTCTTCCAGCGATGCCAAGGACGGGAACTTCATGAAGCGCATGAAGCGTACCGCCTCAGCTTCTGTGAGGGGCACGGGTCCCTCGACCCAATCGGTGAAGGCAACGGTGGCCCCCGGTTTCAGGAGTCTGGCCGCCTCTTTGATCAGGGCAGCTTTGTCCGCTACGTAGACCCAGGCATCCTCGCCCCACACCAGATCCATCGAGGCATCGGGCAATCCCGTTGCGCAGACGTCGGCCTCGACAAACGTAGTCTTGCCCTGCATGTCTTCCGCTGCGCAGCGTGCGCGGGCCCGTTCCAGGACATGGGGCGTTGCATCCACGCCCGTCATGTGCTCGACACCACAAAAACGCAACAGAAAACGCATACCGGCCCCGTTGCAGCAACACAGGTCGACGCCATGTCCGCCTTGTATAGCGATGCCGGCTTTGGCGCACAGATCCATCGACGAGGCGAATCCGCCGATGTGAATCTGCTGTCCCATAATGAGTTCCCACAAATCGCCTTCCGCACCACTATAGACCGCCTGCACGTCAGCCAACCCTACTTGTTGCAAGAATCTCATGAGCGCTTTCTCTGATAGGTCTATCGTGTGTGCACGGTTTCAAACAGGGCCTCGATCCGCAAGGCCAGACGCGCGGCATCGGATCGGGAATAGTCGGTTTCGATACGGAGATAGGGCAGCTTGAGCGTCTCCTCGGCCAGTCGCCGGATGCGCGCCGATTCCACGTCATAGGTCAGGCAGGCCTGCCAGACCACCTCGACGATGCACTGTGGACGATACGCGTCCACAAGTTTCTCGATCGAATCCAATCGCCGGTCGTTATGCAGCATGACCGAGCAAGGGAGATGAAAATACTTCGCGGCCAGCGCCTGGATCGGATCAGCAGCCTGTTCGTCCACGTCTTCGAGGATGGGTTTCAAGCCCGTGCAATTTTCCTGGCATACGACCAGTCCACCGTTCGATTCGATGAGCGCGATAACATGTTCTGCGCCATGGGGCATGGGTACACCGGTGAGCAGGACGCGCACCCGCTGGTTGGCTGGTGGGGTAAGCTGGCGTCCAGGGATCTCCCGTAAGGCTGCTTCGAAATGCGCCAGATCTTCCGGTATCGCCGCGATGATACTTTTCAGATTCAGCAGTTCACAGCCAGTCAGCGGCGGATTGTCAGCCTGCATGAGGCGGGCCAGCTCGCGGCGCAGCCGCCGCTCGCGGTTCATCGTGGCAATGGCGTCCCGCAGCTTTTGGTCGGTGACTTCGGTATTAAAACGCGTTTCAAGGGCATCTTTCAGTTTTCTGAGTTCCTGCACCCAGTAGGCGAGGGCGTCGGGTTCATTCGGTTTCTGGGGTAGTTCCAGCACGTGAACCGGACGTGTCGCTGCCAGCAACTCGATCATTTTCTTCTTGCCGTCGCAGGTGGTCTCTGCCACCACCAGATCCGCCATTTCCAGGAATGGGTTGGACTTTTGCACGTGGTACCCGAAAGTGGATTTGATCAGCGGGCAGAGGTTGGCGGGCAAAAATCGTTCGGCGGCAGGGATTGTGGTCGCCGAACCGCCGCAAAGGCAGACGGGAACGCCACCGGCCGCCATGATCAATTCACGGGGGGCATATTCGCACATGATGCCAACCACGGGGTGGCCCGCCGCCTTTTGTGCCTGGGCGTAGGCTAGGGCATGTGGGATCATGTCTTCGAACCAGGCCACAGAAGCAGGTACGGGTTGATCCCATTCGCGCTCCGGTTTTCCACAGCACGTATTCTTCTCGCTCGCCGACATGTCTGTTCGCTCTTTCGTGTCTATGTTCTTGTCAATATTTCTGCTGGCTGCAGTGTGTATCGCCCCACGCGGCACGGGCACTTGACACGAAAAACGCCCGTGCGGATAACATCAGCCACGGGCGTCTGCGCGAATCGGTTTGTCCTGGGGGCTAGTTTTGACCTTCTAGAGACTGCAAATGCATGGTCATCTTCCGGCCCAGTTGCTTTTCATTTTGATCATCTAACCACATAACAACCGTATATTCACCTTGTGTTGCCACTTCACCGAAGTAGCCGCCCCTGCCTCCTCAGGTGGGGCACATCTGCTTCGTAGATCGCTTGCCGCTGGTAACCACATTTCCGTCTGCATCCAATACGTAGAATTGTATGTCACCGTTGATACGCGTACGCCCTCGTCCGTTTGCCGCGACCGAATATACATCGGCGGTAATGCGGAAAGGTATCGTTCCAGCACTGATATGTTTTTGGCGTTGTTCGGGCGATAGCCGGGTGAGCTGCGCGGCATTTGCTCTGAAGCGAGTGGTGCCGTCCCCGTTCGCAGGCCGATTCAAAACCAGCGCATCGACTTGTTCGGTCGTCAGGGTGCCGGGTGCAGCTTCGGTCTGCTGTACGCCAGATCCGCTTATGGTGTGGCCGCCAGCTAGCATTGCTACGGCAAGCATTAACAAATGTGGTCTCATTGATTCCCTCGTTGTTACATACACATAATATATTTCGTAATATACGCTACTGTAACCAGCCGTCAATGAATAATTCTCATGAAATAATTTTCAGGCCAGGATGGCAGGGACTGGTGAGACGGTTTACTCCTTGCTGACGTTGGTTCGGGCTGCTACTTTTTCTGTGCTTTGTACGGATTTATCACCAACGGGAAGCAGGAGGTATCGTGGCGACTACAACGAAATCAAGATACGCGATCGTTTCCCTATTTGTGCTTAACCGTAAGCAAGGTTAAGTGGGTAATGAATCATACGAGTAAAGTGTATTATGTTTCGGCCAGCGGTTCTGACGAACATCCTGGTGCATTCGATAAACCTTTAAGTCCATTCGTGCCGCGCAGCGTGCGGTGCGCCGGTGCGCGGAACGAGGCACACACGATCATGGAACCTTACGAGCCGTTGCTGCGCCGCGACTGGAGTATCTACCGGGGTGGCGCCGTATTGTTTGCCGGAGCCGAGAACTGCGGGATCGCCGATTGCGAGTTCGATCAGGTGGGCGGCAACGCCGTGTTCGCCAGTGGCTACAATCGCCGCCTCGTCGTCCAGGGCACGCATATTCATGGTGCCGGCGGCAGTGGCGTCTGTTTTGTTGGGGCGGGGGATTGTGTCCGTAGTCCACTTTTTGCGCGGCACGACCATCAGGCATATCAAGATATTGACAAAGCGCCCGGCCCCAAAACGGAAAACTATCCGGCAGACTGCCTGGTTGAAGATTGCTTGATTCATGATATCGGGGCAGTCGAGAAACAGGTGGCGGGGGTGCAGATATCGATGTCTAGCGGCATCACCATTCGCCATTGCTCGATCTACGATATCCCGCGGGCGGGC
>JBLRXB010000134.1:0-5953 GCA_047920915.1 Kiritimatiellia bacterium | reverse complement strand
ATATCAAGATACGATTGCGGGAGCGTAGAATCGTCTCGCCTGCCTCACCCCTGCTTCGATTGACACCTTAGCCCCTTAATCGAAGATTGTTTGAGTAGATGAGTCGAACATTTCCCCGGTACCATGCTTCGACCTGCGGGCTACGCATGGCAGCGCCATGCCGGCAAGCACCGGATCAACACCATCACCCGATCCATATGCCCCTGCCGCGTCAAAGCCGAATCAATCCCCCCATTCAACATCCCGACTACTGCATAGCTCTCGTCCCGTTCTAACCTACCCCCCCAACAGGACGATGCATGCGTCGGTATGCCGCGGGTGGCATTCCCGTAACGCAACGGAATTGCCGGTTAAAATAATAAACATCGCGATATCCCAGCGTATCCGCAATGACCGTCAGCGTTAAATCAGACTCTATCAGCAGTTTTTGTGCACGGCTCACACGTTCTCGTACGAGATAGACATTCGGCGTAACACCTGTAGCAGCATAGAACAAGCGTCGGAACTGCGAGACCGACACATGCGCCACCTTTGCCATCCCAGCCAAATCCCACGGATGTTCAGGTGCCCCTTGGATCGCATCCAGAACACGGCCAATACGTTCGTCCACCGGAACAGGCCGCACCGTCCGCGCATCCAGCATCCGCTGCACCAAAAGCTGGCGCAACGCCAGCGCACTCGCGCGGTCACCAACCGCATCCCCCCTTGCAACCCCTTCCAGCAATATGGCACCGAGCATTTCCACACGCCGCAGATCGTGAATCGTCGCAGGATGATCCGGCCAGCCCCGCCCCGCATCGCGAACCAATGTGCCGCCCGCGTCCAAGACCCGAAAATGACAATACAATACGCGCAAACGATTGACGGGGTCATGAACAGCTCGCACGCGACTCCCCGGCACAAACACAAAAGAAACACCGGCCTGCAGGCAAAAGGTTTTACCATTCAACGTTAGCTGGCCCTCGCCCCCGAGCACGGTCCATAGATCATAATCCGGCAACGGCGCAGGTGCCCAGCTCCAATCACGTTCACAGGTTACAAGCCCCGCCTGGACACCAACCGACAGCCGACAGTGTGCACCCAACTCTATATCATCCCCATACATGAACAGATAATACAAACTTATGCTCATCTAATCCATTTATATTTGTATAGTTTTATGACTATATTAGTAACACACAAGAATATAAAGGACATATCATGCAAAGCATTACCGACCCACAAATCGAAACCTATCGCGAGCAAGGCTTCATTGTCGTGCAAGACGCATTCACACCGGAAGAAATATCGAAAGCCAAAACTGCGCTGGAGGACATCATAACGCGTTATGCCTTTAATGATGCCTTATCCGATTATGTCCCACCCAGAAATCAGGCAACCAACCAAGCTGGCGCTGTCTTCCGGGCAAAGGACCAAAGCGTGTTCTTCTCCATGGAGCCAGGATATCAACCCGACCCAACCCGGATCGATGAGATCAGCCTGCATATCCGTAAATTTTTTAATCTGGAGTATGCCGCACCCATCTTCGAGAAAATCGTCTTTTCTCATCCCCGGACGCAACCGATCTTGCGGACCCTGCTCGGCGATGAGCCTGTACTCTTCCAATCCATGGCCCTACTCAAGCCACCCGGTGGCGTCGAAAAACCCTGGCATCAGGACAACGCCTATTTCTCAACCGGAAACCCGGACAGCGTCATCGGTACCTGGATTGCGCTCGACGATGCCACCATCGAGAATGGCTGCATGCACTTTCTGCCTGGCGGGCACCACCACGGACCGCTACGCCATCATCATACCACGGACTGCGAGATTCTTCCGGATCGGTTTGACCGCTCCAAAGCTGTCCCCGTCCCCCTCAAGGCGGGCGGCATCATCTTCTTCCATGGTAACATCCCACACCAGACGCCACCCAATCAATCCAGCCAACGCCGCCGGGCACTGCAATTTCACTATCGCGCAGCCGGAAACACCAAAGTGGACCGCGAAACCTACGATCACATCTTTTGCGAATCAGACGGAACGCCCGCATCTTGTGCCGCCGCGCAACCCAACAATATATAAGAAAAGGCTCTTCATGAAAGCAAACACACCCCGCTGGCGCACCCATGCCGATCTGGCCATCAAGAAAACACCCTCGGTCGGGCGCCAGGAATATCTCGACCATATGACATTCCAGCGCAATGACCGCCCCTTGTTCACTGAAATATTCGGGCCCTTGCTCGGACTCAAGGAAGAATGGTTCGAGCAAGGTGCCACACCCGAAGAACTCGACTTCTCCGCCTTCCGATTCCGCTGCGAAGGACGCGGGGGTGTACCAGTCAATACAGGTAGAAATGGCGGCTACCCCGAAGAACGGATCGAGGAAACCGAGGATCACAAAATCTGGCGCGACGGACTCGGCCGCACCATGAAACTGCCCAAAGCCACGGCAACATTGCCCCTGCCGCTGGATTACCCTGTGCGCAACATGGACGACTGGCTGAAAATCAAGCCATGGTACGAATTTTCAGAAGAGAGACTGAAGGCCGACTGGGAAGCGAAAGTGCACGAACACCTTGCCGCGGACCGCGTCATCAGCGTCAACATCCCCGGTGGTTTTGACGAGCCCCGCCAATTACTCGGCGAAGAGAACCTGTGCCTGGCCTATTATGAACAACCCGAGCTTATTCATGACATGCTCCAGACCATTGGCGATACAGCCTATCAGGTGCTCGATATTGTTTCGGCCAAGGCACCCATCGACCGCCTCTTCGTCCACGAGGACATGGCCGGAAAGTCCGGTCCGCTGGCGGGACCCATGCAAGTGCGCGAATTCATCCTGCCCTATTACCGCCGTATCTGGGATATGCTGCAAAATCGCGGCGCACGCATTTTCGACCAGGATAGCGATGGCGATATGAATCCCGTCATCGATGCCTTTCTCGAAGCCGGCATCAACTGCATGCACCCCATGGAACCGGCCGCCAATATGGACATCGTCAAGGTCCGCGAAAAATACGGCACCCGCCTCGCCTTCTACGGCGGCATCGATAAACACATCCTGCGCCAATCCAAAGAGGCCATCCGCCGCGAACTCGAATACAAAGTGCCGCCTATGCTCGCCACCGGCGGATGCGTCCTCGCCCTCGACCACCGCATCCCCAACGGCACCCCGCTCGAAAACTACCGCTACTACATCGACACCATCTGGCAAATGCTCGACGCCCGATCCGCCGGGTGACCAGCGGCAGACTCCTGGCAGCAACGCTCGGAATCTGCCGGAGCCGAATCAAAAAAAACGGACCTATTGTTGTTTGACATAAGTCAATTACACTGCCGCACCGACAACGTACCCTTGCACCATCTATTCTGATGGAACTTTTAAGCAAGGAGTATCGCCGTGTTTGATGAAGCGTTACAGAGCGCCGGAAGTGTCGCCGTTACCAAACGAACCTTTTTACGGGAAAATCCGCTGGGATACATAATTGCCTCCATGCTGGCAGGGGCGTATGTCGGGCTCGGCATCATCTTGATATTTGCGATTGGCGGACCGCTCGCGGCCGCTGGACATCCTGCCCAGCGACTTGTAATGGGAGCCTCTTTCGGGATTGCCCTGACCCTCGTTGTTTTTGCGGGCTCGGAGCTTTATACCGGCAATACCATGTTTATGAGTCTAGGCTGGTTGCGCAAGGAGGTGAAACTGCGCGACGTCGGTCTGGTCTGGCTGGTTTCCTGGACCGGAAATTTGATTGGTGCCCTCGCCTTGTCATGGTTGGTCGTGCAAGCAGGCAGCCTGCTGCACGCACAAAGCTTTATTCAAACTGTTGCCGGGGCCAAAACGACAGCACCCGCACATGTGCTCTTTGCCAGCGGCGTCTTGTGCAACCTGCTCGTTTGTCTAGCCCTCTGGACAGCATCTCGCACGAAAGCGGATACCGCCAAAATCATCCTCATCAACCTTTGTCTGTTCGCATTTATCGCCTCCGGATTCGAACACAGTATCGCCAACATGACACTTCTCGGCATCGGTGTCCTGTACCGCGCGGGCACAGACCTCTCCTGGGCTGGCTATTTCTACAACCTATTGTGGGTCACACTCGGAAACACACTGGCTGGCGCAGTGATCCTGGCAGGGGCCTACCACCTGATGGCAAAACGCGAAACGAAAGAAGGAGTTCCGCTATGAATACCCAAAAAAAAGAAAAACTGGTCGTCGTTGGAAATGGTATGGCAGGCGGCCGCTTCGTGGAAGAGTTGCTGGAGCGCAATCCGGATCGCTATGACATTACCGTGATCGGCGACGAACACCACGGCAATTACAATCGTATCAAACTGGTCGTTAAACTCCGCAACGATGACCTGCCGGACTTTATGCTGCAATCTCCGGAATGGTACCTGGAACATAACGTAGACCTGCATCTCGGCGAACACGCCACAACCATTGACCGTAAAGCGCGCGAAGTACGCACCGAAAACGGCAAAACCTTCTCTTACGATCGGCTTGTGATTGCCACCGGCTCGCGCCCGTTGATCCCGCCCATGAAGGGACTTGATCTCGAGGGCGTGTTTGCCCTACGCAAACTGGAAGACGTCGATCGCATCAAATCCTTCCTGCGCGATAAGAGTCAGGTCATCGTGATCGGCGGCGGCCTGCTCGGCCTGGAACTGGCACTCATGCTCCGCCTGATGGGGAAACAAGTCACCATCTCGCATCTCATGCCAACCCTCATGGAATTGCAACTCCCGGAGGAAGCCGGACGTTACCTCCAGAAACATCTCGAAAATCTCGGCATCCGCTTCGTCATGGGTACCTATATCACCGAATTACTCGGCTCCACCGCTGGCGTGGAGGAAGCCCGCTTCAAGGATGGATCCTCCTGCAAAACCGATGCCGTCTTCTTCAATTGCGGCATCCGCCCCAACAAGGATCTGGCCGAACAAGCCGGACTCCTCTTCAACAAGGGCATCGCCGTCAACGAGCGCATGCAGACGAGCGACCCGAATATCTACGCCTGTGGGGAATGCATCGAGTTCAAGGGCGAAACCTGGGGGCTCGTCGCTCCGGTCTGGGAGCAAGCCCGCACGCTCGCTGCCGTGCTCAGCGGCGAAGCTGCGGTCTATGAGCCCGCCCGCCCCACGGCAACCCGCCTCAAATCGGATATCCCCGCTATCAGCATGGGACGCTTCAAACCGGAACCCGACGACGAAATTGTCCATTTCACCGATCCCCATGCCGGTATCTTCAAGCAATTGATTGTGCGCGAAAACATTCTTCAAGGCGCGGTGCTCATTGGCGAAGACCTGAATGTGGACGTCATCGAACTGCATTATTCCGCCCGCATTCCCCTGCCCGAACGACGCACCGACCTGCTCTTTCCCGGCAGCCACGCAGGCGAAGCCATTGTCGATGGCAAGTTCATTCCCGATGAGGCGCGCGTCTGCGAATGCAATGGCGTCTCGGCCGCCAAAGTCCGCAAGGCCATTGCCAATGGCAGCGATACCATGTTCAAAGTCATGAAGACCACCCGCGCCGGAACGGGCTGCGGCAACTGCAAGAATCGCATCAAAGCCCTGCTGATCTCCGAAGTGGGCGAACTGCGCACCGATCCCGCCGAGAATTATTACGCGCCCGGCGTCCCGATGGATCGCATGGAACTGACGGCATTTATCATTGCCAATCATTTGCGCTCGGTATCGTCCGTACTCGCCGCCATCCCCGCATCAACAGGCGATGCCAAAACCCGTATGGCACTGGATTTTCTGCTCAATTACATCTGGAAGAGCCAATACGAAATCGAAAACGATTCCCGCTGTGCCAACGACCGCTACGCCGGCAATATCCAGAACGATGGCCGCTTCAGCGTCATCCCTGAAATGGCCGGGGGGATCACGACAAGTGCCCACTTGCGCGCACTCGCAGATGTGGCCGATCGCTATGATGCCATGATCAAAGTCACCGGTGCCGACCGTATCG